>JADDKG010000301.1 GCA_020253895.1 Rubrobacter sp. | reverse complement strand
GCGGTCTTGCGCCCCACCCCGGGGAGGGCGACGAGCTCCTCCATCGTCCTCGGCACCTCCCCCCCGTGGCGCTCGAGCAGGGCCCGGGCCATCCCCTGTATCGCCCGGGCCTTGTTGCGGTAGAAGCCGGTCGGCCGGATGTCCTCCTCCAGCTCCTCCAGCGGAGCGCTTGCGTAGTCCTCTGCCGTCCGGTACTTCTTGAAGAGCCTCTCGGTGACCTTGTTCACCTGCTCGTCGGTGCACCGGGCGGAGAGGATCACCGCCACCAGGAGCTCCAGCGGGTTCGACCAGTTCAACGCGGTGCGGGCGTCGGGGTACTCTCTCTTCAGCCGGGCGATCACCTCGCCCACCGGGGCGGCGCTCATGGCCCGGCATTATACCGTGCTCTAAACTACTCCCCGTCAGGCGAGCTAAGGGAGGAGCCACACCACGATGGCCGACGTCACCTTCGACTACCAAAACCTCCTGGAGGTGGAGGGGGGCCTCACGGAGCGGGAGCTGGAGGAGCTATCCCCCCGGCTGCGCGAGGCGGTGGACGGCCTGCTCGACGGGCGGCCGGGCTTTATGCGGCTGCCCCGGACCCGCGAGTACCTGGATGCCTCGCTGGAGGTGGCCGAGAGGGTCCGCTCCAGCGGCGCCACGGACTTTGTGCACGTCGGCATAGGCGGCTCGGCGCTCGGGCCGATGGCGCTCCACCGCGCCCTGAGCCACCCCTTCTACAACCTCATCCCGGACCGGGGCGGCCCGCGGCTCCACTTCGCGGAGAACGCCGACCCGACGACCCTCTCGGGGATACTCGACGTGATCGAACCGGAGGGCACCTGGGTCAACGTGGTGACCAAGAGCGGCTCCACGGCCGAGACGATGGCCAACTTCCTGGTCATAAGGGGGGCGCTCGCAAAGGCGCTTGGGGACTTCGGCTACCAGTCGCGGACGGTGGCCACCACCGACCCCGAGAAGGGTTTCCTCAAGCGGATCGCCGACCGGGAGGACCTCTCTACCCTGCCCATACCGCCGGACGTGGGGGGGCGCTTCTCGGTGCTCTCGCCGGTGGGCCTGCTGCCGGCGGCGGTGGCGGGCCTCGACGCAGAAGCCCTGCTCGCCGGGGCGGCCCGGTGCGTGGAGGAGGTGGAGGAGCGGAGGGACGAGCACCCCGCGGTGGCCGGGGCCGCGATGCACTACCTGATGGACACCTCCCGCGGCCGCAACATCCGGGTGATGATGGTCTACGCCGACGCGCTGGAGCGGCTTGCGGCGTGGTTCGTGCAGCTGTGGGCGGAGTCGCTCGGCAAAGACGGGAAGGGCTCCACCCCGCACGGTGCGGTGGGGACCACCGACCAGCACTCCCAGCTGCAGCTGTACATGGAGGGCCCCCAGGACAAGGTCATCGAGATCGTAGAGGTCGGCCGGCCTCCACGGGACGTCGAGATCCCGGGCGCCTACGAGGATCTGGAGGGCGTCGGCTACCTCTCGGGGCACACCGTGGGCGAGCTGCTCGGCGTGGAGTGCGACGCCACCCGGCGGGCGCTCACCGAGGCCGGGCGCCCGAACGACACAATCCGGCTGGGCTCGCTGAGCGAGGAGAACCTGGGATACCTGATGCAGGCGCTGGAGGTGCAGACGGCCGTCGCCGGCGCCCTCTACGGGGTGAACCCGTACGACCAGCCGGGGGTGGAGGCGGGCAAGAGGATCACCTACCGGCGGATGGGCCGTCCGGGCTACTAGCCTTCACCGCAAGCCCGAAGACGACCGGGGCGGGAGGGCCGTGCAGCGGCTCCCGCTCCCGGTCGGCGACCACCCTCCACAGGAGGGGTCGCCTCCCGCGCAGCTCCTCAAAGGCGGCGTTCCGCTCCACGTCGTCCGCGAGCACCGCTCCCCCCGGCCGCAGGTGCGGCCAGACCGCGCCGAACTCAAAGCGCATGTTCCGCAGGGTGTGCAGGCTGTCGTGGACAAAGAGGTCCACCTCCCCCAGCTCCGCGAGCAGCCCGGGCAGCACCCGCCGGCTCGCCCCCCGGTGCAGCCGCCAGCGGTTCTGCATCCGCCCCGGGACGGCTATGCCCCAGAAGCGCCCGGCCCGGGGACGCAGCGGGGGGAGATCCACGCTGTGCAGCTCCCCGCGGCCGTTCTCCTCCAGGGCGGCCAGCATAAACGCCGAGGACACCCCGTAGGCCACCCCGGTCTCGAGCACCACCGCCGGGCGCAGCAGCCGGCACAGCAGGTAGCAGGCCCGGGCGAGCAGGGAGTCCGCCGCCCAGCGCTGGAGAAAGGGGTCCTCGGCGCGGATCTCCCGCAGCAGCCGGCGGATCCCCTGCTCGGTCTCCAGCAGGGCCCGCTCACCCAGGATGGGCTCCACCTCCCGGCCGTAGAGCGCCTCCAGGTCGCGGAGCGCCTGCCCCCAACCCACCGTCTCGTAGTGGTGGCGGCCGCAGATCAGGCGCTCAAGCGCGGAGGTAACGTAGCCGCCAAGAAGGTCCCCGGCGTCGAGCAGCCGCCGGACGGGGGGAGGCGAGGCCTTCCCCCCGCGACCCTCCGGCATGGCCGGGCCAGGACCGTACACGGAAAACGTCCTCCCTTTGCAGAAGGCAAGAGCGCGGGGCCGCACGGAGGCGGCACGGAGAAACTATAATGGAAGGATGGCCGGAGCGCAGCGGCAGGAGGGGCCCACGGTTCTGGTGGCCATCCGGCCCCGGGCTTACAACCACGCCATCGGGAGGGCCATAGGCAGGCTCAGGCCCGGCTGGCGGGTGCGGGTGGTTGAGCCCCGGGAGCTCCGCGAGAAGCTGGCCGCGACCAGCCCCGAGGTCGTGCTCTGCAGCCAGCCCTGCTGCGCCGGGGGCGGGGATCCCTGCTGGATCGAGTTCTACCCCCGTGCGGACTCCCCGGAGGTGGAGCTGCGGGTGGACGGCGGGGACCGCTCCCGCGGCGAGGTTGAGCTGCAGGATCTGCTCTCCCTGCTCGACCGGCGGGTCGCCGCCCGGGCCGGATAGCCCCCGGGCGGTATAATGGGTTCAAGCGCAGGCGAGGGAAGGAAAGCTTTTCCATGAAGTGGCTCAAGGTCTACGGTCTTCCGAAGCTTCCGCTCTTTCTGGCAAAGCTCGCCATGCGCCTCGGGCTGCCCGGCCCCTCCTGGTATAAGTGGAAGGCGGCCGCGAGCGGCACGGGCGTGATCCTCGACGAGATGATCCGGGCGGCCGACGATCTGGGGTACGACGGCCAGAAGATAGCCAAGCTCGCCATGACCCGCATCGGCGAGAAGCAGGGGCGCGACCTCCGGGAGCAGCTCGGCGTCAAGACCATGAAGGACACCGTAGACGTCGTGATGCTCGCCAACCGCTTTTTCGACATCGAGATCACGCTGACCGAGCAAAGAGACGGCCAGTACGTCATAAACGCCGACCGTTGCCCCTGGTTCGGCGGGATGGGCCACGACGGCGTCCCCGGCTGGGACGTGAAGCCCTGCGCCGCCTTCTCCACCTACGAGAAGGCCCTCGTCAAGGCCATAAACCCCAACGTGAAGCTCTCCTACACCGAGAAGCGCACCACCGGAGGCCACACCTGCCGCGGTGTCTACCAGTACCGGGACCCCGAGCTCGGCGACAACGCCGGGCCGCAGACCGAGTTCGTGAGCCTCGGTAAGAAGCCTAAGTAGTCCGGCGCGTCCCTAGAAGAACGCCAGGGCGATCACCTGCAACCAGAGCACGGACGCAACCACCGCGATCAGCCCGAGCCCCAGGTCTATAAGCACCGCGTCGCCCCTCGGGGTCCTCGGGTCCCGGGAGGCGCGGCGCAGGGCGAGCCCCACCACGGTGAGCGTCAGGGCCGGAAGCGCGTAGGCGAACACCCACGGGCTCACGCGGCCCTCCCCCCTGCCCCGTCCGGGCGGCGGAATCCCCGGAGACCGTCGACACGACGAGCCCGGGACCGGGCGGGCCGGAGCCCGGTGACGTCGGCCTCTATGGTCGCCACACCGTGGTAGCGGGCGACGGAGACGCGGTGGTTGCCGTCCAGCACGAAGTAGGCGTCGCCGAGCTTGTAGAGGTCTACCGGCGGCAGGTCCTCGCCGCGGAGGAAGGCCAGGTCCACGCGCTTCCACCTACCCGCCACGCTCGAACGCAGGGGCATGAACGAGCCGTCGAAGTCCGCGCGGCGTCCCACGGTGCCCACGATCCTCTCCGTCTCCACTACCCTCACGCCCCTGCACCCCGATTGTACGCCCGCGGCAACCGCCTGCAGGTGCGCCTGAGGTCCCGCCTGCCGCAAGACGCAACCCTTCCGGGCGGGTTATCCCCGGCCCGCCGGAGCCGCCCGTCACCGGCGCGTGCTAGACTCGCCCCGGTGATCCCGAGGAGTCCGCATATCAGATGTGGGAGGGAGACATGAAGCGCATAGAGATAGACACCGCCCGGGGCAGGGAGCGGGTCCCGCCGGGGCAGTACCTCGTCGGGGACCGCTGGCCGGTGCTGACCTACGGCCCCACCCCGAAGGTGGACCTGGAGAGCTGGGACTTCAGGGTGGTTGGGCTGGTGGAGAACCCGCTGCGCCTCACCTGGGAGGAGTGGGAGGAGCTACCCCGGGTGGAGGTGAAGGCGGACATGCACTGCGTCACCTCCTGGAGCAAGCTGGACAACCTCTGGGGCGGGGTGCGGGCGAGGCACCTGCTGGAGCTGGCCGGGCCAAAGCCCGAGGCCCGCTACGTCTCGGTCTTCTGCGACGGAGGGTACACCACCAACCTGCCGCTCGAGGAGCTCTACGAGGAGGACGCCCTGTTCGCGACCCACCACGACGGCGAGCCCCTCACCCCGGAGCACGGCTGGCCCCTGAGGCTGGTGGTTCCCCGCCTGTAC
Organism: Rubrobacter sp.; assembly: GCA_020253895.1. Classification (GTDB taxonomy): domain Bacteria; phylum Actinomycetota; class Rubrobacteria; order Rubrobacterales; family Rubrobacteraceae; genus Rubrobacter_B. The sequence continues at coordinate 2,550 of JADDKG010000301.1, read as the reverse complement.
GCCTGGAAGAGCGCGAAGTGGGTGCGGGGCATAGAGCTTCTCAGCGAGGACAGGCCCGGCTTCTGGGAGCAGAACGGCTACCACAACTACGGCGACCCCTGGAGGGAGCAGCGCTACAGCTTCAGCCTGTGAGCGGGTAGCCGTAGCGCGGCAGGAGCGGCAGGGTCAGCGCGGTGGCGAGGGCCCTGTCGCGGGGGGCCATCCCGCTCCGCCACCGCTCGTCGGGCCGGAGCTCCACCGCGCCGGTCTCGAAGCGGTTTGGGTTGCCGCTCACGGTGTGGCTCACCCCGAGCTTCACCTCCCGCTCGCCCACGAGTGGGAGCGGGGCCTCCGGCTCGCCGGCGAAGTCCAGGACGGAGCGGAGGGCCGGACCGGGCGCGGCGACGAAGTCCTCGTAGCGGAGCCGCAGGTAGCTTCGCCCCCGCCACAGCGCCTCGGCGGAGAGGTTCCAGGCATCCCAGAGAACGGCGCTCCGCCCGGGGCCCATGCGGAACATGTACCGCCGCGTCTCGCTGTCCGGCTGCTCCTTCTTCCGGAGCCAGGAGTAGGCGGCTGCGCGGGGGTCCCGGATCAGGTGGACCACCCGCAGGTCTACGCCCGGGATCATGCCCACCGCGTACCCGTAGGCGGGCTCCTTGGAGGAGTCGACGATGACCCGGCTTCCGGTGACCTCGGCCATCGCCCGGTAGAGCCGGCCGGTGTTCGCGAGGTACTCCCGCAGCCGGGAGGCGATGCGCCGCCTCCCGGCGGGCACCAGCATGGGGAGGACGTGGCGGGTGCGGGCTCCCGAGGCCTGGAGGGAGATCATCCGCCGGGCGTCCACCGCGTCCATCCCGCCAAAGGCCCTCCGGAAGATCTCCTGCCACACCGGGCACTCCCGGAAGGGGGTGCCGCAGCCGCACAGACGGTTCTCCAGCACGTTGTGCTTCCAGATGAAGTTCAGCTCGCCCGCCGAGAAGAAGCCCTCCACCTGGCCGAGCGAGTTGGCCAGGATGGTGCTCCCGCTGCGGCCGAGCCCGGCGATGTAGAGGACCCTAAGCCCCTCCACGCCTCGCACCCCTCCGCAGGTAGCGCTTCGCAACGTTCCAGAAGGCGGCGACGAACTCCCTGTCCGTCGGCGAGAGCCCGAAGAGCAGAAGCAGCGCCAGGTAGACGGCGCCAAAGGCCGCCCCCACGACCCCTATGGTGGGGATGGCGGCGGAGAAGGGGAGCGCAAGCCCCAGCAGGTAGGCGGCACCGGCGGCCAGAAGACCCGCCGCCAGCGGCTTGAGCCACTCGGCGTTGTAGGGCCAGAAGCCGAGGCGGCGCCGGACGGCGGCGAGCGTCAGGGTGTTCTCAGAGATGATCGCGGAGGACATCCCGACCGCGGCGCCCAGGATCTTGGCCTCCGGCGTGGAGGCGAGCCCCACCAGCAGCGTGCTCACCGCGACCCCTACCAGGGCGGCGGTGGCGGTGGCGAACATCACCACGTTCTGGTTGTCGGTCATCGCCAGCATCCTCGGGATCGGCCCCACCGAGGAGCTGTAGAGCTGGGCGAAGGCCACCAGGATCAGGGCGGCCCAGCCGGCGGTGAAGTCGCCGCCGAAGAGGGCGAGGATCTCGTGCGAGAGCAGCAGGATGACCATGAAGATGGCGAAGGCCCCCATGAAGATCCAGCGGGAGATGTCCTTGTAGAGCCGCCCCATGCTCTGCCGGTCTCCCTGGGCGTGCAGGCTGGAGATGATGGGCGAGAAGATGCCGCTGAAGGCGAACCGGACGATGGTGGAGAAGGTGGCGGTGCGGGCCGCGGCGTTGAAGATCCCCACCGGGGCCCCGGCGGCGAAGTAGGCGAGGATCCAGGTCGCCGACCAGGTGTTGAGGTACTGGGCCCCGGTGGAGATGCTCATGGGCACGGAGACGGAGAAGAGGGCCCTGGTCTCGAACTTGGGCCTGATCTTGGGGTCGAAGATCCCGGGGAAGAGCCGCCAAAGAAAGTAGACGGCGACCGCTCCGCCGAGGAGCATGGAGAGCCCGTAGGCTGCGACCACCCCCACGATGCCGTCGGAGATGAGGTAGAAGGCCGGGACCAGCAAGAGGTAGAGCGCCGGCCGGATTATCTGCTGGACGTAGGCGGCGTAGGTGACGGTCTGGAAGCCCTGGGTCGCCCACAGCACCATCATCATGAACACGAAGAAGGGGAGCACCGCGGCGAAGGCCCGGAGCACGGTGGCCATGGTGGGCTCCTTGTAGTACCAGCCGGCCATGAAATCCGCCCCGAAGAACATGACCGCCGAGAGAACCAGGCTCACCAGGCAGGCCACGCCCACCGCCTGGATGATGGTGCCCCGCACCCGCGAGTCGTCCCCCCGGGCCCGGTAGTGGGCCACGTAGCGGACGACCCCGTTCTCCATCCCGAAGCGGGAGATGATCTGGGCGAGGTTGAGCGCCGCCACGCCAGCGGTGTAGAACCCGTAGGAGGCAGGCCCGAACAGGCGGGCTATGAGGATCTGGGTGAGGTACCCGAGAAGCCTCCCCACCCCCTGCCCGGCGGTGCTTATGCCGGCCCCGCGG
>JADDKG010000300.1 GCA_020253895.1 Rubrobacter sp. | reverse complement strand
CCTCTTTGCCACCTCGCTCCCCTTCGTGCTCGCCCCCGGGTTGCACCACCTGGAGGCGGCGAGCGAGGCGGTGTGCGGCGGGGCGTGGGGCAGGCTGGCCGCCCGGGCCGGAGAGGCCTTCCGGCAGGCGCTGGACCTCGAGCACTGGAGCGCCTTCGGCAGGTCCTTCGCCGCCCTCTCGGAGCTGCTGCGCCAGGTGGCCTCGGAGGAGGGAGCGGCGGGCGGGGAGCCCCCGGCCTCGGTGGTGGTGCTCTCCGGCGACGTCCACCACGGCTACCTGGCAGAGCTCGAGCTCGGCCCCGGCGCGAAAAGCCCCGCCTACCAGGCCGTCGGCTCCCCCATCCGCAACCCGCTCGGCCTGCCCGAGCGGCTGGCCCTGCGCGCCGCCTGGACCCGCGCCGGCGCCGCCCTGGGACGGGGCATCGCCCGCCTCGCGGGCGTGGACGACCCGCCGGTGGGCTGGCGGCTCCTGCACCGGAGGCCCTGGTTCGACAACCACATATCCACCCTGGAGTTCGACGGCCGCCGTTGCACCCTCCTCGTGGAGAAGACCACCCCGGAAGACGGGAGGGAGCCGCGCCTCATCCCGTTCCTCGGGCGCCGCCTCGCCTGAGGATACATATAAACTCCAGGGTGTGACGCCCTGCACGAGAAGAGGAGGGAGGAGAACGATGCGGCACATCTCGACCGGCGAGACGAGGACCGAGCGGGGGCCTGCGGAGTGGTTCACCGGGGAGGTGTGGATGGACCCCTCTCCGCCCCAGACCCCCGAGGCCGGCGTCTTCCGGGTGCTCTTCACCCCGGGGGCGAGGACCAACTGGCACACCCACCCGGAGGGTCAGATCCTCTACGTGGTGAGCGGCCGGGGGCTGGCACAGGCCGAGGGAGGCCCCGTGGTGGAGATAAAGCCCGGCGACGTCGTCACCTTCGCCCCGGACGAGAAGCACTGGCACGGCGCCGCCCCCGACTCCTGCATGCTGCACGTCGCCATAAACCCTGCCGCAAACACCGACGGCGGCACCAGATGGCTGGAGCCGGTCGGCGACGAGCAGTACCCGGGCTGAGGCAGGGCCGCGGGCACTTCTGAGAGTCCTTAATCCACGCTTAACAAATCATCGTTGAGCGGCGACCCACCATCTGCTACTTTAGTTTTTGCAACGGCGCAGGTGGAACCGGTGGAGAAAGAGAAAGGAGGTTCTCTCCAGCGCGGTAGTCCGGTATTGCTCGGGTTGGCCGTAGGCTTCTGAAGCTGTCTGCCGGGATGGGCGGGCGGTTCGCGTTTATTGAAGGAGGGGTATATGAAGGCCGTAGTGTACAAGGGCCCGTTCGAGGTAGCCGTAGAGAACGTCGAGGACCCCAGGATCCAGGACCCCAACGATGTGGTGGTGAGGATCACCTCGACCGCTATCTGCGGCAGCGACCTGCACATGTACGAGGGCCGCACCGCGGCGGAGCCGGGCATCGTCTTCGGCCACGAGAACCTGGGCATCGTGGAGGAGGTCGGGCCGGGCGTCGTTTCCCTGCGGCAGGGCGACCGGGTGGTCATGCCGTTCAACGTGGCCTGCGGGTTCTGCAAGAACTGCCAGCGGGGCTACACCGGCTTCTGCCTGACGGTGAACCAGGGGTTTGCCGGCGGGGCTTACGGCTACGTGGCGATGGGCCCCTACACCGGCGGCCAGGCCGAGTATCTGAGGGTGCCCTTCGCCGACTTCAACTGCCTGAAGCTGCCCGAGGGCGACGAGCACGAGGCGGACTTTGTCCTGCTGGCCGACATCTTCCCCACCGGCTACCACGGCACCGAGCTGGCCGGCGTGCAGCCCGGGGAGACCGTGGCGGTCTTCGGGGCCGGACCCGTGGGACTGATGGCGGCGTACAGCGCCATGATCCGGGGCGCCGAGCGGGTGTTCGTCGTGGACCGGGTGAAGGAGCGTCTGGACAAGGCCCAGGAGATCGGCTGCATCCCGGTGAACTTCGACGAGGTGGACCCGGTCGAGTACATAAAGGAGCAGACGCCGGGCAACCGTCTCTCCACCCTTTCGGTGGACAACGACGCCAACCGGGGCGTGGACAAGGGCATCGACGCGGTCGGCTACCAGGCGCACGTCCGCGGCGGGGAGCGCGAGGAGCCGGCGATCGTGCTGAACACCCTGATAGAGTGCGTCCGCCCGACGGGCGCTCTGGGGGTCCCGGGGCTCTACGTCCCGTCAGACCCCGGGGCTCCGGACGACGCCGCCAAGAAGGGCCAGCTCCTGGTCTCCATCGGGAGGATGTTCGAGAAGGGCCTGAGGATGGGCACGGGTCAGTGCAACGTCAAGCGCTACAACGCCTACCTGCGCGATCTGATCATCGCCGGCCGGGCAAAGCCCTCCTTCGTGGTCTCGCACGAGGTGCCGCTAGACCAGGCCCCCGAAGCCTACGAGAAGTTCGACAAACGGATAGAGGGCTACACCAAGGTCATCCTGAAGCCGTAGCACCCCAAACGGCTTCCATAGAGGGCGGCGCCGCTTCTGCGGCGCCGCCCTATCTTTCTTTCTGGTGTACACTCCCCCGGAGATGCCGACAGGGAGCGTGAGGCAGCCATCCTCAGGATAAGGATACTCAAAACGGTCCGCGACCTGGGCGGTAACGTCTACCCGGCAGGCACCGTGGTCGAGGCCAGGTTCGCCCGGGACGGGGTGGCCGAGGTGCTCGGAGCCCAGTACCTGCCGCTGGGCCCCGGGGAGTGGGAGCCCGCGCTCGCCGAGGAGGACCTGGAGCGCCTGCTGGAGGGCTAGGCGCTAGAATTCATACGCCCTTTCGTCTATCATCAGCGCTGTCTCGGTGGATAGGTCTCTCCGGGTTTGGGAGGAGGCAAAGTGGCGAAGGGTGCCAAGAAGAACATGGAGAAGGTCAGGAAGGGCTGGGATCCCTCGCTGTGGGCGGGCCTCAAGCCCTTCGGCATAGGGGAGGAGCGCCCCAACAACTACGCGGAGATCCTGCGGGCGGTCTGGGAGAACAAGGACGAGGCCCTCTATGCGTGGAGGATCCTCTCGCGCGGGGTGTGCGACGGGTGTGCCCTCGGGGTGGCCGGGCTCCACGACTGGACCATGGACGGGGTGCATCTGTGCAACATAAGGCTGCGGCTGCTGCGGCTCAACACCATGCCTGCGCTGGACACCAGGCTGCTCTACGACGTCTCATCGCTTAAGGGGAAGAAGAGCGCAGAGCTGAAGGAGCTGGGGAGGCT
>JADDKG010000030.1 GCA_020253895.1 Rubrobacter sp. | reverse complement strand
TCCGGGGCGGCCGGCGAGAAGGAGGAGGCTGGGCGACCCTCCGTAGACGGCGGGGCTTCCGGAGAGGCCCCAGGAGAAGATGGCCTCGCAAGCCGGATGGGCGTCCGGGAGATGGTGGGCCAGATGTTCGTGGTAAGCCTCGGCGGCACGGAGCCCGACTACTACATCCGGAAGATGATCCGGGAGCGGAACATCGGCGGGGTGCTGCTCTTCGGCTACAACATGGAGAGCCTCGGGCAGGTGCGCAGCCTCACCGGGGAGCTGCAGCGGCTCTCGATGGCCACCGAGCCCGCCATCCCCCTCCTCGTCGCGGTGGACCAGGAGGGTGGAGAGGTCCAGAGCGCCCCCTGGGTCTCCCCCCAGCCCGCGGCCGCCGAGATAGGGGCCTCGGGCGATCCGGAGGCCGCCCGCCGGGCCGCGGAGCGCATCGGGAGGGAGCTGCTGGAGGCGGGGGTGAACACGGACCTCGCGCCCGTCGTGGACACCGGGTTCGGGGCCGCCATCGGCAGCCGCTCCTACGGCGAGGACCCGCGGCTGGTGGCCCGGATGGGGGCGGCGGCGGTGGAGGGCTTCGAGGATGCCGGTGTGATCTCCGCGGCCAAGCACTTCCCCAACCACGGGCCTGCCGCCTCGGACTCCCACACCGGCCTCCCGGTCATCAGGCACGACATGCAGACCATCCTCTCCCGGGACCTCCCGCCGTTCGAGGCCGCCGTCCGGGCCGGGGTCCCCATGGTGATGGTGGGGCACCTGCTCTACCCCGCCATAGACCCTGAGAACCCGGCCAGCCTGTCCCCGGCGGCCATCCGGCTCTTGCGCGACCGGCTCGGCTTCGGCGGCGTGGTTATAACCGACGACCTGGCCATGGCCGGGGCCCGCCAGGGAGGGAGCGTGGCCCGGGCCGCGGTCCGGGCCGTCTCCGCCGGGGCGGACATGCTCATCGTCTCCAGCCCGCCCCAGGAGCAGGCCGCCGCCTACGACGCCGTCGTAAAGGCCGTAGAGTCCGGCAGGATCCCCGAGGCCCGGATCCGGGAGTCCGTCCGGAGGATCCTCAAGATGAAGGAGGATTACAACCTATATGCAAGGCATTAAGGTAGAATGTGTCCAGAGGACATAAGGGGGTTGCCGGTTTTGAGGGAGTCAGGTGGATCTTCTTCTGAGAGGAGGAGGTAGGAGAGATGGCCGAGGTAACGCTCGAGAACGTCACCAAGGTCTACGGTGAGGACGTCGTTGCGGTAAAGGACATGAACCTGGACATCCCCGACGGGGAGTTCGTGGTCTTCGTGGGGCCTTCGGGGTGTGGGAAGTCCACGGCCCTGAGGATGATCGCCGGGCTCGAGGACATCTCTAGCGGCAAGATCTTCATCGGCGACGAGCTGGTGAACGACAAGCCGCCGCGCGAGCGGGACATCGCCATGGTGTTCCAGAACTACGCCCTATACCCGCACATGAACGTCCGGGAGAACATGGGCTTTGCGCTCAAGCTCAGGAAGATGCCCAAGGACGAGATAAACCGCCGGGTAGAGGAGGCAGCCCGCATCCTGGGGATAGAGCGCTTTCTGGACCGCAAGCCCAAGGCGCTCTCCGGCGGCCAGCGGCATCGGGTCGCCCTGGGGCGGGCCATCGTACGGGAGCCCAAGGCCTTCCTGATGGACGAGCCCCTCTCCAACCTGGACGCCAAGCTCCGGGTGCAGATGCGCACCGAGATCGCCAAGCTGCACAACAGGATCGGGACCACCACCATCTACGTCACCCACGACCAGACCGAGGCCATGACGATGGCCGACAGGATCGTGGTCCTCAAGGACGGGGTGGTGCAGCAGATAGCCCCGCCGCAGGAGATGTACGACCACCCGGAGAACATCTTCGTGGCCGGGTTTATCGGTTCCCCGGCGATGAACTTCATCATGGCGCGCCTGGAGCGGGAGGACTCGGGCTTTGTGGCGACCTTCGGCCGGACCCGGGTGCCCATCCGCGAGGAGGCGCTGCGCTTTGCCAGGGAGCGCGGCCGGGAGCTCGAGGCCTACGCCGGCAGGGAGGTCATCCTCGGGATAAGGCCCGAGCACATAGAGGATGCCCGCTTCGCCGAGGACGCCGGCTCCCGGGAGAGCACCCTAGAGGTGGAGCCGCAGGTCATAGAGAGCATGGGCTCCGAGAAGTACGTCTACTTCGACATCCCCAGGGAGCAGCACGCCCACAGCAGAACCATCGACGAGATGGAGGCCGAAGTCGGGACCGGCGATGGAAGCGCCGAGGCGGAGGCCGCGGTCGGCAGCGGCGGGGAGGGCGGCGAGCTCATGGTGGCCCGGGTTTCTGCGGAGAGCGATGCCCGGGAGGGGCACAAAGTTCTTCTGGTCATCGATTCCTCCAAGGTCCACCTCTTCGACCCGGAGACCGAGAAGGCCATACTGTAGTCTGCACCCGACCGGTGCGGGCACCGGAGAAGAAAGGAGCGGCGTATCGTGGGAGAGAGGAGAAGAGCGGAGAAGACCGGCGGGGTCCTCCGCCGTAGACTAGGCCGGCGCGAGTTCCTCAAGCTCGGCGGGGTCTCGCTGGCGGGTGCCGCGCTGCTCGGGAGCGCGGCCTGCGGCGGGGGCGGAGGCGGTCCCCAGCGGGCGGAGGACGGCAGCATCCTCTTTAACTTCTCCTTCGGGCCTGATCCCTCCGGAACCCTGCAGGAGTTGGTGAGGAGGTTCAACCAGAAGTACAAGGGCGAGTACAAGGCCAACTGGCGCGAGATGCCCGCCCAGACCGAGCAGTACTTCTACCGCCTGAGGACCCAGTTCCAGGCCGGCGGGGGAGACATAGCCCTAATCGGGGGGGACGTGATCTGGCCGGCCCAGTTCGCGGCAAACGGCTGGATCCTCGACCTCTCGGACCGCTTCCCGGAGTCCGAGCGGAAAAAGTTCCTCGACGGTCCCATCGAGGCGAACACCTAC
>JADDKG010000003.1 GCA_020253895.1 Rubrobacter sp. | reverse complement strand
GCTACCTTTCCTCCCACGTGGGAGGCGAAGGCCACGGACTCCTCGAAGTACCGGACAATCCGCGCGAGCCGGTCCTGCCGCGGCGCTCCGGGACGCCCGCTCACCGGGAGACCTTCTGTCCCTGCTCGTCGTAGGCGTACCAGCCCCTGCCGCTCTTGCGTCCCAGCTCCCCCCGCTCGAACTTCTCCACGATACTTCTGGACGGCCGATCATCCGGATCTCCGCTCTCCCGGTAGCGGTCCATCCTGACGTAGCAGGCGACGTCTATGCCGGTGAGGTCCATCAGCTCAAACGGTCCCATGGGATGACCTAAAGCGCTACGGCACGCCGCGTCTATGTCCTCAACAGAAGCCACACCGTTCTCGTAGAGGCTTATGGCCTCGTCCATGATGGCCCCGAGGATGCGGTTGGCGACGAAGCCAGGGATCTCCTTGTCGAGCACGATGGGCTCCTTGCCGATCCTGCGAGCGAGCTCGACAGTGGTCTCTACCGTCGCATCGGAGGTCTTCGGGTTTCTGACCACCTCGACACACTTCATCACCAAGGCGGGGTTGAAGAAGTGCATGTTGCATACCCTGTCCGGCCTCCCGGTAGATCCGGCGAGGCGGCTGCTCACGATGGTGGAGGAGTTGGTAGCGAAGACGGCGTGCTCCGGAGCGGTCCTGTCGAGCCGCGCGAAGATCTCGCGCTTTACGTCGAGCTTCTCCACGGCTGCCTCAATGACGAAGTCAGCCTCCGCAGCCGCCCCTGCGAGGTCGGTGGTGAAGGACATCCTGCCGAAAGCGGCCTCGACCTCTTCCCGCTCTATGCGCCCCTTCCCGACGTTGCGGTGCATCCGGGCGCGAAGCTGCTCCCAGGCCCGCGCGAGGGCCTCCTCGCTAATGTCCTGGACCGTGACGTTATAGCCGGCCAGAGAGCAGACCATCCCGATTTGGGACCCCATCGCCCCAGCTCCCACCACGAGGATGTTCCCGATGCGGTCTATGCTGGGCTCCATCGTCTCCTACCTCCCTCTGAACTCCGGTCGGCGCTTCTCGACGAAGGCGCCGACACCCTCCCGCTTGTCCTCGCTGGCGAACAGCACCGCCTGGGCAAGACGCTCTATTAGCAGGCCCGTCCTCTGGTCGGTCTCATACCCGGCCTGCACAGCCAGCTTGGCCAGCCGGACGGCGAGCGGCCCCCGGGCGAGGATCCGCTCCGCCGTTTCCTTCACCGCGCCCATCAGCTCCTCCTGCGGAACCACCCGGGAGACGAGGCCGGTAGCGAGAGCTTCCTGTGCGTCCATGAACCTCCCCGTCATGACTAGCTCCAGCGCCCGCCCCTTCCCGATCAGGCGTGAGAGCCGCTGCGTCCCGCCGGCGCCCGGCAGGATGGCCAGTGCCGTCTCCGGCAACCCAAAGCGGGCGTTCTCGGAAGCGACGCGGATATCGCAGGCCAGCGCCAGCTCGCAGCCGCCGCCCAAGGCGTAGCCGTTCACCGCGGCTATGGTGGGCTTCTCGCAGGCTTCGATCTCGTCGTAGAAAGCCTGCATGCCCGAGGAGAGGGCATCCAGCATCGTCTTCTCTTTAAGCTCCCCGATGTCCGCCCCGGCGGCGAAGGCCTGCTCCCAGCTCCGGTGAAGACCACGGCGCCGACCCTCTCATCCTCCCGGAACTCCGCGAGCGCTCCCCGCATCTCGCGGACCATCTGCGAGCTCAAGGCGTTCCGCTTCTCCGGACGGTTCAGGGTTATGGTCCCGATGCGGCCCTCCACCTCCGCTACCAGCGTCTCGTAGTCCGGCATTCGGCGCACCTCCCCGCCACGCTTTCAGAAGCTCCATCCGCCAATCCTCGCACTACTTCAGGCACCCATGTAGGCTCGGCGGACCTCATCGTTGTTCAGCAGCTCCTCCTTCGACCCCCAAACGGTGATTACACCGCCCTCAATCACGTACCCCCGGTGGGCTATGCTCAGAGCCGCGCGAGCATTCTGCTCCGCCAGGAGCACCGTAACTCCCGCCTCGTTTATCCTGGAGATCGCGTCGAGCACCTGCCTCACGACCATTGGGGCGAGCCCGAGGGAGGGCTCGTCGAGTATGAGGAGCTCGGGGCGGGCCATCAGCGCGCGTCCTACGGCCACCATCTGCTGCTGTCCTCCGGAGAGTGACCCGGCCGGGTCATGCCGTTTCTCGCGCAGCACGGGGAACAACTCGTAGACCTCTTCGAGGGTCCGCTGCACCCCTGCCCTATCGCGGCGCCTGAGGTAGGCCCCCAGCTTGAGGTTCTTGAGCACGGAGAGTTCCGGGAAGAGGTGCCGCCCCTCCGGGCTCTGCGCGATGCCGGCCTTCACCACGGCGTTCGCCGGCCATCCGGCGATGTTACGCCCTTTGAACCTTATCTCTCCCGCAGCCGGCTCAATGAGCCCGCTGATAGTTCTGAACAGGGTGCTCTTCCCGCTCCCGTTGGCCCCGAGAAGGACCACCAGCTCCCCCTCCCTGACGGCCAGATCAACGGCCCTCAGCGCCTCGAACTCGCCGAAGCGGACGCTCAGGTTCGAAACTTCAAGCACTCAGCTCCTCTCCCAGGTAGGCTTCTATGACCTTCCTGTCAGACCTTATCTCCTGCGGCGTCCCCTCGGCTATCTTCTCTCCGTGGTGCAGGACCACTACTTTGTCGGCCAGGCTCATCACCATGCTCATCTTGTGCTCCACCAAACACACCGTAAGCCCGTGGCGGACCATCTTGCGGATCAGGTCGGAGAGCCCCTCGGTCTCCTCCTCGTTTATCCCGGCGGCGGGCTCGTCCAGCAACACTATCTTGGGCTTTGTCGCCAGGGCGAGCGCCACGGATACCCGCCGCCGGGCTTCCTGAGAGATGCTGGCGACGGGACGTCCGGCCAGGTGATCTACGCCCGCAAAGGAGAGCGCCTCCATCGCCTCCATCCGGCACTCCTTCTCTTCGCGCCTGATGCGCGGGGTCCGCAGTACGGCATCCAGGGCGTTGGAGCGGGTGCGGACCCTGTGACCGATGATGACGTTATCCAGCACGGTGGCCTCCTCGAACAGGGTGGGCATCTGGAACGTTCGCGCCATACCAACCTCCACCACCCGGTGGGGCGGGAGACCGGTCACGTCCTCGCCGTCCAGGATCACGCGCCCGGCGTCGGGTCTGTGGAAGCCGCTAACCACGTTGAAGAAGGTGGACTTTCCGGCGCCGTTGGGCCCGATGATGGCCACGATCTTCCCTCTCTCCACCTCCAGGTCCACGCCGTCCACCGCCTTCAGGCCGCCGAAGCTTATGCTGAGGTTCTCGGCCCGAAGCAGTTTCTGCGCCCCCTCGTTCGCCGGCTCCGGCCAGGAGTCTGCGCCCGGAACGGCCTCAACCTGGATCTCGGCAGAGCCCCGCGTCTCCTCCATGGCCCCGTTCGAACGGAGGCCCAAAGACCTCCACAGGCCGGCCAGACCCCTAGTGCATCCTCAGAGAGGGTTGTGTGTGATGGGCTATAGTTCCTTTCATGAAACCTCCAATATTTGTCCGGGAAT
>JADDKG010000299.1 GCA_020253895.1 Rubrobacter sp. | reverse complement strand
GGCGGAGCTTGCGAGGGCCGACGGTAGCATAAACACCTTCTTCGGGGTCCACTCCGGGCTTGCGATGGGCACCATAGCAATGCTAGGCAGCGAGGAGCAGAAGGAGCGGTGGCTCCCGGCGATGGCCAGGATGGAGCAGATCGGGGCCTTCGGCCTCACCGAGCCTAACCACGGCTCCGACGTGGTGATGCTCGAGACCACCGCCCGTCGGGAGGGCGACGAGTGGGTCCTGAACGGGAAGAAGAAGTGGATCGGCAACGCCTCCTTCGCCGATCTGGTCATCATCTGGGCGCGGGACCTCTCCGACGGCGAGGTCAAGGGCTTCGTAGTCGAGAGGGAGAAGGCCGGGGACTCCTTCTCCACCGAGGTCATAAAGGGCAAGACCGGGAAGCGGGCCGTCTGGCAGGCCGAGATAGAGCTGAGGGACGTCAGGGTCCCGCACGAGAACAAGCTGGAGGGGGCCAACTCCTTCAAGGACACCTCCAAGGTCCTCACCGCAACCCGCTACGGGGTGGCCTGGGAGGGGGTGGGGCACGCGGTGGCCGCCTACGAGGCCGCCCTCGCCTACGCCAAGCAGCGCAGGATCTTCACCCGTCCCCTGGAGAGCTACCAGCTCATCCAGAACAAGCTCGCCAACATGCTCGCGGAGATAACCGCCATGCAGCTCATCTGCTTCCGGCTGGCGCAGCTCTTTGAGGAGGGCAAGATGACCGGCGGGATGGCCTCCCTGGCCAAGATGCACACGGCCAAGAAGGCCCGGCAGGTTTGCCTCGAGGCCCGCGACATCCTGGGGGGCAACGGGCTCCTTCTGGAGCACGTGGTGGGTAAGCACCTCGCCGACGTGGAGGTCGTCTACACCTACGAGGGCACAGACATCGTCCAGTCGCTCATCGTGGGGCGGGAGATCACCGGCACCCAGGCCTTCGCCCCCTCCCGGGCGGGATAGCGGGCCGCGCACGGGTCCTCCAGGAGGAGGGAGCCGGGAATCTCTCCGGCTCCCTCCTCTCTCATCGTGCAGGTTTCCTGCGTGGCTTGCGCGGGCATCGTAGGATGTTGTCTTCTAAAGGGGCTTCCACGTCCGCGTGAAGAGAGAGGAGGGAGAGATCTTGCAGGCCATAAGGTTACACGAGATCGGGAAGGGCCCTGCGGGGCTGCGCTACGAGGAGGTGCCAGACCCGGAGCCGGGCCCGGGCGAGACCCTCATCCGGCTGCACGCCGCGGCGCTCAACCGCCGGGACCTCTTTGTCACCTACGGCCAGTATCCCGGGGCCCGGCCGGAGGTGCTCCCGGTCATCCTCGGCTCCGACGGCTCCGGGGAGGTTGTGGCCCAGGGCGACGGGGCGGAGACCATGCCCCCGGAGGGAAGCGAGGTGGTCATCAACCCGGCGCTCTACTGGGGTGAGGACCAGACCAAGCCGGGAAAGGACTACCGCATCCTCGGGCTCCCCGACGACGGCACCTTCGCCCAGCTCGTCAAGGTGCCCACGGAGAACGTCTTCCGCAAGCCCTCCCACCTGACCCACGAGCAGGCGGCCGCCTTCCCGCTCGCCGCCCTCACCGCCTACCGGGCGCTGGTCACCCGCGGCGGGGTGCGCGAGGGCGAGACGGTGGTCGTCACCGGGGCGGGCGGCGGGGTCGCCACCTTCCTGGTGCAGCTCGCCCACGCCCTCGGGGCCAGGGTCTTCGTCACCAGCGGGAGCGACGAGAAGATCCAAAAGGCCAAAGAGCTCGGCGCCGAGGGCGGCGTCAACTACCGCTCCGAGAACTGGGTCAGGGAGCTAAAGGAGATCACCGGCGGCGGAGCCGACCTCTCGGTGGACTCGGTAGGCGGCGAGGTCTTCAACGCCCTCGTCAGCCTGGCCAAGCCCGGCAGCCGCATCGTTACCTTCGGGGCCACCGCCGGACCGGTCCCCAAGCTGGTGCTGCCCCGGATCTTCCTCAAGCACCTCACGGTCCTCGGCACCGCCATGGGCAGCAACGTGGACTTCGAGGGGGCGCTCCGGCTCTACGGGGAGCGAGGCCTGATCCCGGTCATAAGCAAAACCTTCGGCCTGGAGGAGACCCGGCAGGCCATGGAGTACATGGAGTCCGGCGAGGGGATGGGCAAGATAGTCCTGAGGATACCCCAGTAAGAGTCCGCAGCAGTAGAAGAAGGAAGAGGGGCCCTCATCGCGGGGCCCCTCTTCCTCCTTGAGGCTTCCGGCGGAAGGATCAGTCGTTGAACTGGGCCTCCTCGGTGGAGCCGGTGAGAGCGGTGGTCGAGGCCATGCCGCCCGCGACGACCTGGGCCACGTCGTCGAAGTAGCCGGCGCCGACCTCCCGCTGGTGCTTGGTGGCGGTGTAGCCGTACTTCTCGGCGGCGAACTCCGCCTCCTGCAGCTCCGAGTAGGCGGCCATCCCCCGCTCGCCGTACTTGCGGGAGAGCTCAAACATGGAGTAGTTGAGCGAGTGGAAGCCCGCCAGGGTGACGAACTGGAACTTGTAGCCCATCTCGCCGAGCTTCTCCTGGAAGGTGAGCATCTCTTCCGGGGAGAGGTAACGCTTCCAGTTGAACGACGGCGAGCAGTTGTAGGCCAGCGGCTTGCCCGGGAACCGCTCGTGTATCGCCTCGGCAAACTCCCGCGCCTCGCCGAGATCGGGCGTGGAGGTCTCGCACCACACCATGTCCGCGTACGGCGCGTAGGCGAGCCCGCGGGCGATGGCCTGCTCGAGCCCGGGCTTGACCCGGTAGAAGCCCTCGGCGGTCCGCTCACCGGTGAGGAAGGGCTCGTCGGCGGGGTCCACATCGGAGGTCAGCAGGTTCGCGGCATCGCCGTCTGTCCGGGCGATGAGGACGGTGGGTACCCCCAGCACGTCGGCCGCGAGCCGGGCGGCGATGAGGTTCCTTATGGCCTGGGAGGTCGGAAGCAGCACCTTGCCCCCCATGTGCCCGCACTTCTTCTCCGAAGCGAGCTGGTCCTCGAAGTGGACGCCAGCCGCCCCGGCCTCGATCATGGCCTTGGTGATCTCGAAGACGTTGAGCGCCCCGCCAAAGCCGGCCTCGGCATCGGCCACGATCGGCGCAAACCAGTAGATATCCTTCTTTCCCTCGGCGTGGTGGATCTGATCCGCCCGCTGCAAGGCCTGGTTTATCCGGCGCACCAGATTGGGCCCGGAGTTGGCGGGATAGAGGCTCTGGTCGGGGTAGGTGTGGCCCGCCAGGTTGGCATCGGCGGCCACCTGCCACCCGGAGACGTAGATCGCCTCAAGCCCCGCCTTGACCTGCTGGACCGCCTGGTTGCCGGTAACAGCCCCCAGCGCCCGGACAAAGGGCCGCTCCCGGAACAAACGCCACAGCCTTTCCGCCCCCATCCGGGCCAGCGTGTGCTCTATCCGCACCGAGCCCCGCAGCCGGTACACATCCTCCGCGGTGTAGGGCCGCTCTATCCCCTCCCAGCGCTCCGTGCCCCACTCCCGCTCAATCTCCGCCACCTGCTCCTTGCCGTTGAGCATCAAGCTCCTTTCTCTCGTCTCCTCCTCTATCTACATTATACATATACGTGCCTTCTGCACGCAAGGGTGTTGAAGAGCTGTCTGGCACGAGGCCGGCGAGGGAGGTTGAGGGAAGGGGACCGGCCGGCGCCGGGGGTGAGCGGGTCTCTGACGCCGGCCGGTATGTAGGGGTGGGTAAGGATAGTCTCCCTCGCTACTCCAGGTATTCGTAGCCGGGGATGGTCAGGAACTCCACGAACTCGTCCTGGGTGGAGATCCGGTCGAAGAACTCGATAGCCGTATCGAACCGGTCGCGCTGGAAGCGCTCGGGTCCGACGATCTCGTCCCGGATCCTCTTGACCTCCTCGTCCATGACCTTGTGGAAGAGTTCCTTCGTGACCTCGGTGCCGTCATCCAGGATGGCCTTGGGGTGGTGGATCCACTGCCACACCTGGGCCCGGCTGATCTCGGCGGTCGCCGTGTCCTCCATGAGGTTGAAGACGGGCACCGCGCCGCGGCCGGAGAACCAGGCGCCGAGGTACTGGATCCCGACGCTTATGTTGTTGCGGAATCCGTCCATGGTGATGGTGCCCTCCGGACGCTCCAGCAGGTCCTCGGCCGTGACGTGCACGTCCTCGCGCTTTTTGGTCTCGATCTGGTTCGGCTGCGGCATGTGCTCGTCGAAGACCTCCTTGGCGACCGGGACGAGCGCCGGGTGGGCCACCCAGGTGCCGTCGTGCCCGTCGCGGACCTCGCGCTCCTTGTCCGCGCGGACCTTGGCGAAGGCCTCCTCGTTCTTCTTCGGGTCGTCCTTGACCGGTATCTGGGCCGCCATGCCGCCGATGGCGTGCGCCCCCCGCCGGTGGCAGACCTTGACCAGCAGCTGGGTGTAGGCCCGCATAAAGGGCACGGTCATGGTCACCTGCGCCCGGTCCGGCAGGAGCCGGTCCTCGTGCTCGCGGAACTTCTTTATGTAGCTGAAGATGTAGTCCCAGCGGCCGGCATTCAGGCCAGAGGAGTGATCCCGCAGCTCGTAGAGGATCTCATCCATCTCGAAGGCTGCCAGGATGGTCTCCACCAGCACGGTGGCCCGGATGGTCCCCCGCGGGATGCCGAGCTCGTCCTGGGCCATGTTGAAGACGTCGTTCCAGAGCCGGGCCTCCCTGTAGCCCTCGAGCTTGGGGAGGTAGTAGTAGGGGCCGCTGCCGTCCTCGATGAGCCGCCTTGCGTTGTGGAAGAAGGTCAGCCCGAAGTCGAAGAGGGCCGCCGGCACCTGCCGGCCGTCCACCAGCATGTGCTTCTCGAAGAGGTGCCACCCCCGCGGGCGGACGATGAGGGTCGCCAGCTCCTCGCCCAGCTCGTAGTGCTTGCCGGTGTTGGGGTCGTCGTAGGTGATGGTCCCCCTCACCGCATCCCGGATGTTGTACTGGCTCTCGAGCATGTTCCGCCAGGTGGGGGAGTT
>JADDKG010000298.1 GCA_020253895.1 Rubrobacter sp. | reverse complement strand
CTCGAGCGGAAGCCCCATCCCGACAACCCGCTCCACGTCGCGCCGAACCTCGTCCTCGCCGAAGGAGCGGACGAGATCCACGAAGCCGTGCAGCCCGAGCTGGACCATCTCCACCCCCAGGGCGCGGCTCATGAGGAAGGGGTCGGGGTGCAGGTCCACGAAGCCGGGGGCGTGGTGCCCGACGAGCCCCACCCTGGCTCCGCGGAGCCCGCGGACGGCGGAGCAGGCCCGGACGGCCTCTTCCAGATCACGCCGCAGCCGCCCTTCCTCCGGGTCGCCGTAGACCACCTCGAAGGGCCGTCCGAGCTGGCGGAGGGTGGAGGCGAAGAGGTGGGTGCCGACGAGCGAGTTGGAGCTGACCGCCGGGACGTCCGGCCGCTCGGAGGTGGCCCAGAGCACCACCGGGCCGTCCCAGAGCCGGGCCAGAAGCGGGGCGAGCCCGCCGTCGCCCATGGTGGGCTGCAGCACGAGGAGCACACCGCACCCGGCCTCCCGGCAACGGGCGACGCACTCCCGGAGCGAGGCGTCATCCTTCGCCGTTCCGGGGAAGAACGCCCCGTAGGGGCTCTCTTCCAGGAACTTCTTCACCCTCCGGGTGACCTCGCGGCCCCACTCCTGGTCGAAGCCGGGCCTGCGCCTCCCCACAAACAGGACGCCGAGCGCGGCGTCAGGTACCCCTGTCAAGGCTTCCGGTCCTCCCTTCCGTGTCTTGCCACTCCCCCGAGGAGCCGCCGGCCGAGGGGCGGGGGGTGCGGCGCGAGATCCTCACCGACGAGCGGGGCGAGCCAGCCCCGGAAGTCTCCGGGCACCTCTCCGGGAGGGGAGATCACCCACCCGGGCGGGAGGGGGCGCTCGGCGCCCGCCACCCGCCCGAGCGGGACCTCCTCCACCTCCGCCCCGTACCGGGCTCCCGGCAGGCGGCGGAGCCCGGGCATCAGCCCGGAGCGGCCCTCCAGGAGCAACCGGGCGGCCCGGTTCCCGAGCTCGCGGGCCTCCTCCCGGTCGAGGGAGGAGGTGGCCAGCACGAAGCTCCGCTGGCCCATCCCCAGCAGCTCCCCGCGGGCGGGTAGCCCCAGGGACTCCTCGACCCGGCGGGCGAGCTCCGGGGCCACGCCGCCGATCACGGGCTTCCGCAGGCCCTCCTCGGGAGGCCTCCGGATGAGCCCCTCGCTCACCACCGCGACCACGAACCCGTGGGCCCGGAAGGCCGCCTCCACCTCCTCCAGGAAGGAGTCCGGGTCGAACGGTCGCTCGGGGACGTAGATCAGGTGCGGCGGGTCCTGCGGCTCGCGCCGGAGGTACCCGGCGCTCAGGGCCAGCCAGCCCGCGTTCCGGCCCATGGTCTCGAGCACCCGCACCGCCTCAAAGCCCCGCATGGCCTCCAGATCCGCCCCGACGTCCCGGACCATCGCGGCCACGTACCGGGCGGCGCTCGGGAAGCCGGGGGCGTGGTCGGTGCCGGCGAGGTCGTTGTCCACGGTCTTGGGGATGCCCGCAACCGCAAGCTTCGAGCCCGCCCTACGGGCTGCCTCCTCCAGCCGGGCGCAGGCCCACATGGTGCCGTTGCCCCCGATCATGGCGAGGGCCCGCACCCGGCGGGCCGCCAGGCGCTCCACGCAGCGGACGAGGTCCTCCTCCGATAGCGGATGGCGCCCCGCTCCGAGCCAGGCCCCCGGCACAAAGAGCAGCCGCCGGTCGGCGGAAGGGCCCGCCGGCAGGCGGACGAGGTAGTCCTCCACGAGCCCCCGGAAACCGCCGAGCACCCCGTAGACCTCAGCCCCCGGCGGGCAGGCCTCCAGAAAGCCCAGCAGGCTGGCGTTCATCACCGCGGTGGGACCGCCGGCCTGGCCCACCGCGATCCGGGGCCGGCTCACTTGTTCTGGGCCACGATGCCCCGGAGCTCCTCCTCTATCTTGCGCAGCGCCTCCTCGGTGCCAAGGTCGCCCTTAAGCGCCGCGTTAAAGGCGTCCTGCATCACCAGCGACATGTCCGAGTAGTAGGGAGAGACGGGCCGCGGCCGGGCGCTGCGTATCGCCTCCTCGCCCAGGGCGGCCACCGGGACCCGGCGCCGGATCTCCTCGTCACCGTAGAGCTCTTTCAGCGTGGGCAGCCGGGAGCTCTCCAGGGCGAAGGTCTTCTGCTGCTCCGGGGCGGCCATCCACTCGATAAACTCCCAGGCTTCCTCCTGCTTCTCCGACCGCGAGCTGATAAAGAGGTTCCAGCCTCCGAGGCCGCTGTAGCTCCGTCCGCCCTCGGCGTGGGGTATCCGGGAGATCCCCACCTGCTCGGGACGCACCCTGGAGAGGGTCCGGTCGGAGAGCAGGTCGTAAACAAAGGGCCAGTTGCGCATAAAGACCACCCCGCCGTTGGTGAAGGCAGCCTGAGACTCCTGGGTGCCGTAGTTGGCGGTGGCCTGCGGAGCGATCCCGCCGGTGATCATGCTGCGGCGCATCTGGAGCCCCGCAGCCGCCTCGGGGCTGTCTATGACCACACGCTCTCCGGAGAGGACCTCGCCGCCGAAGTTCCAGACGTACTCCAGGGCGTCGACCACCCCGCCCTCGTCGGCCGCTCCCTGGAACACGTACCCGAAGCGGGTGCCGGTGTCCCGGGTTACCTTAAGAGCCATCTCCTTCAGCTCCTCGTAGGTCTCGGGGGGACCGGAGTACCCCGCCTGCTCCAGAAGATCCTTGCGGTAGTAGAACATCCCCGCGTCGGTGAACCAGGGGACCCCGTAGATCTTGCCCTTGTAGGTGTTCGCCTCGATGGGACCGTCGAGGAACTTCTTCCGCTCGGACTCCGGGAAGCGGTCCGAGAGGTCCACTATCCAGCCGTTTGCCGCAAGCTGGGCCGGCCAGATCACGTCCCCCCCGATGACGTCCACGTCACCACCACCGGCCTGAAACTGGGTGCGGATCCGGTCGAAGTACTCGTCGCTCACCGCCGGCATCTCGCGCCAGACCACCTGGAAACCCCGGTCCTGCCGGTTGAACTCCTCGACGAGCTTCTTGAGTCCGCCTCCGGGGTCGGGGCCAAAGGTGAAGACGAGCCTGTTGTCTGAGCCCGTCTCTCCTCCGCCGCAGCCGCCAGCCCCGAGGAGGCCCGCGGAGATCATCCCCGCAACCCCCAGGCCGACGAACTCCCGGCGGCTGATCCGCCTGCTCCATGCACCCTCGCTACCGGTCAACGCGCTCTCCTCCTCTTCTGTCTCCCGCGCCGGGCGGCGCGACCCCCAACACAACCGCAAGCTTCCGGAGCTCCGCCTCCAGGCCGGGCTCAAGACGGAGGCCCTCCCTGCTGTTTGCGAGATAAGCCCTGTGCCGCCGCTCGCCGGGGTAGAGGATCTCCTCTGCTCCCCTGGCCTTCGGGGAGGACTTTATCCGCCCAAGCAGCCTTCCCATCCTCGCGTAGTACTCCTCAAGCGGCATCCACCGGCCCACGTCGATGAGGATGAAGAGGTGGCCGACGTCCGCGGGAGGGTCCCCGTCACGGTAGAGGTTGCCGACCTCCGGGCTGGACGAGGCCCCGCTGATCACCCCGGCCAGCGCCTCCACCGCAAGCGCGAGCGCGTACCCCTTGGCCCCTCCAAACGGGAGCACAGCCCCCTCTAGAGCCTCTTCGGGGTCGGTGGTGGGGTTGCCGGAGCTGTCCATGGCCCACCCTTCGGGGATCTTGCGCCCCTCCCTCGCGGCGAGCATTATCCTGCCGCGGGCAACGACGCTGGAGGAGAGGTCGGCGATCAGCGGCGGGCCACCCTTGACGGGGAAGCCCACGGCGATGGGGTTGGTGCCGAGCAGGGCCTCCCTCCCGCCCCAGGGGGCTATGCCGGGCGGGGAGTTGGTGGTGGCGATGAGGGCCATCTGTTTCTGGCAGGCTATCTGGCAGTAGAAGGAGGCCGCGCCGAAGTGGTTGCTCCTCCTTACCGCAACCCCGGCCATCCCGAGCTCGCGGGCCACCGGGGTGGCGGCCTCGAGCGCCCGGTAGGAGACGACCTGCCCGAGCCCGTTGCCCCCGTCTACCCGGAGCACGCACCCGCCAACCCTCTCCACCCGCACCCGGGGTCGGGCCTGGATCCTGCCTTCCCGTATGCGCCGGGCGTAGACGGGGAGGCGCCCCAGGCCGTGGCTGCCGGCGCCCTCGAGCTCAGCCCTCACCAAGGATCCCGCAGCAACCGCGGCGTCCTCCGGGGGACGCCGAGCCTGAGGAGCACCTCTCTGCAGAAGCGCTCCAGCTCCCCGGGCGGATGGCGCACCTCCCCGGGGACCCCCTCTTTTATCCGCCGACCACGCACAACGAACTCTCCCCCCTCAGCACCTTCCCCACCTCCCGGGCCACGAGCACCGAGGAGCGCACCTGGGACTCGCCGGTGAGCCCGGCCACGTGCGGGGTGATCAGGACCCTCTCGTGGGAGAGCAGCGGGCTCCCGGGCCGGGGAGGCTCCTCCTCCAAGACGTCGAGCACAGCCCCGCCGATGGCACCTTTTTCCAGCACCTCAAGCAGCGCCCTCTCGTTCACAATGCTCCCGCGGGAGGTGTTTATGAGCCAGGCTTCGGGTCTCATCCTCCCGAGCTCCCTGAGCGAGAGCAGGTTCCTGGTCTTTGGGGTAAGCGGCAGGTGCAAGCTGACAAAGTCCGAACTCTCCAGCAGCTCCTCCAGCCCCACGGGCCTCACCCCGAGCTCGGCCACCGGAAAGTCGTAGGGGCCCACGAACGGGTCGTATCCGAGGAGGCGCATCCCGAAGGCCGCCGCCCGGCGGGCGACCCGCCGGGAGATCTCACCGAGCCCTACGAGCCCGAGGGTCTTGCCGCAGAGCTCCACCCCGGTGAACCGGGCCCGGTCCCAGCTCCCGGCACGCACGTCCTCGCAGGCGGCGTCCAGCTCCCTGCACGCCCGCAGCATGGCCGCAAGCACGTACTCGGCGACCGAGGTGGCGTTGGCGTTGCGGGCGTAGACCACCTTGATCCCCCGCTTCCGGGCCGCCTGGAGGTCTATGTTGTCAAGCCCCACCCCGACGCGTCCCACCACCCTGAGCCTCCCGGCCCCCCGGAGAAGCCTGTTGTCCACCCGGGTCTGGTTGCGGACGATCAGGGCCTCAGCCTCCCCTACCCTCCCGCGCAGCTCCCCCGCTCTCTGCCAGAGCCCGGGGTCGTAGACGACCTCCCCGAGGCTCCTGAGCTCCGCAAGGCCCTCCGGCCAGAGCAGCTCGGAGACGACGATCTTCATCCCTCCCCGCCCTCTTCCCGGGAGAAGATGGCGGCCTCTACGGAGGCGAGGTGGAAGAGCATCGCCCTGCGGGCCTCGTGGGGGTCTCTTTGCTCTATGGCCTCAAGCACCCGGGCGTGCTGCTCCAGGGAGAGCTGCGGCCGGCCCGGTATGCCGAGGGACCTGAGACGGGAGGCGGCGAGCAGGTCCAAGAGCGTGAGCATCACCCTCACCAGCACCAGGTTCTGGGAGGCTTCGGCCACCCCCACGTGGAACCGGGCGTCCCTCTCGCTCAGCACCGCAAGCTCGTCCTGGTGCTCCCTGGCCTCCCGCAGGATCCGCCGGAGACGCTCGACGTGGTGGGCGCTCCTCCTCTGGGCGGCCCACTCGGCGGCCTGGGCCTCCAGGACCTTGCGGACCTCGAAGAGGTCCCGCAGCCCCGCCCCCTCGAGCGGCAGGAGCCCAAGCTCCCTCTCCATCCGCTCCTCGCTTGTGGCGACGAAGATCCCCGCCCCCTGGCGCACCCTGAGCATGCCCCTGCCAGAGAGGGTCTTTATGGCGTCCCGCACCACCGTCCGGCTTACCCCGAACTGCTCGGCGAGCTCCCGCTCGGTAGGAAGCCTCTGTCCGGGCTTGAGCTCGCCCTGGATCACGGCGTCGGCTATCTGGGAGATGACCCGCTCGCTGAGCGCCCGCTTGTCCGAGACCGGCCTGAACATCCTCTCTTCCCCCCTCGCCTCAGGCGCTCGGGTAGAGCCGGGTCATCACGAACTCCCTGTGCCCCAGAACCTCGGCGGCGGTGAGGCGCCCGTTGGCGGTGCGCACCAGATTGTCCATCAGGAGATCCCCCGCCTCCCGGAGGGTGAGCTCGCGCGAGAGCAGACCGCTCACGTCGACGTCTATGTGCTCGGCCATCGTGCGCACCGTCCTGGGGTTGGCCGAGATCTTGACCACCGGCTCTACGGGATGGCCCACCACGTTGCCCTGCCCGGTTGGGAAGAGATGCACCACCGCACCCCCCGCCGCCATGAGCGTGATGTGCTCCGCTGCGGCGGAAGAGCTGTCCATGAAGTAGAGCCCGGAGGCCCCGTCCGGCAGGGCCTCGGCGGGCTCCAGGACCCCGACGATCTCCTTGGTTCCGGTCTTCTGGATGTTCCCCAGGGCCTTCTCCTCGATGGTGGAGAGCCCCCCGGCGATGTTGCCCTGGGTGGGCTGGGAGCCGAGCAGGTCCACGCCCCGCGCCTCGATGGCCCCAACGTAGGCGCTGTAGGTCCGCATGAACTTCTCCCTGAGCTCCGGGGTCGCCATCCTCTCGGCGATGAGGTGCTCTCCCCCGGTGAGCTCCGAGGTCTCCCCGAAGATCACGGCGGCACCCTCCTCCACGAGCCTGTCCACGACCACCCCCACCGTAGGGCAGGAGGCGAGCCCCGTCGTGGTATCCGACTCGCCGCACTTTATGCTCACCACAAGCTCCGAGAGCCCAACCGGCTCCCGCCTCCTCTCCGAAGCCCACTGCACAAACTCCTTGGCCTTCCAGGAGGCCCGCCGGACGGTCTCGAGATCCCCATACCCCTCGATGGAGAAGCCCGCAACCGGCTTGCCGGTCTTCGCGATCCCCTCCACCACCCGCTCCGTCCAGTTCTCCTCGATGCCTAT
>JADDKG010000297.1 GCA_020253895.1 Rubrobacter sp. | reverse complement strand
GAGGAGACCTTGGAGATACGTCACGTCATCCCCTTGGACGGTCTGTCACGGAACTCGATGGGCTCCGCGGCACCGCCCGAAATTAGATTGCGTTCGGATGGTGTGAACTCGGCAACGCTGCCATCCCGCACCTTGCAGGACGGCTTCAATGGCGCCCTTGAGACCCTGGTGGGCGTCGCTGATTACCAGCCTCACCCCCGACAGCCCCCTCGCCACTAGAGAGCGTAGGAAAGAGAGCCAGAATGAGCCGTCCTCGCTAGGGCCTACGTCTAAGCCCAGCACTTCTCTCTGGCCGCTCCCTGCATTGAGCCCGATGGCGATCACCACCGCTGTGGAGACCACCTGTCAGTCCTGGCGAGACTTGACGTAGGTGGCGTCTAGCCACACATAGGGATAGCAGCCGGTGAGGGGCCTCTGGCGGAAACGCTCCACTTCGGCGTCCAGCTCTTCGCAAAGCCTGCTGACCTGACTCTTGGAAATGCCGCTCATCCCTAGGGTTTGTACCAACTCGTCCACCTTGCGGGTGGAGACGCCGCGAACATAGGCTTCCTGAACTACCGCAGAGAGCGCCCTCTCTGCCTTCCTGCGCGGCTCAAGAAGCGAGGGGAAGTAGCTGCCCTCACGGGTCCTGGGAACCTTCAGATCTATGGTGCCCACCCGAGTATCCCAACTCCTGTCGCGGTAACCGTTACGCCAGCCCTTACGCTCAGCGGTACGCTCGTGGCGGGAGGCGCCAACGTGCTCCTCGACCTCCAGCTCCATCAGCGCCTGGCTCATCGTCCTGATGCTCTGCCGCAGGAAGTCCGTGTCGTGTTCCATCTGCGCCTTGCGGAGCAACTCTTGGAGTCCTATCCTCAACTCATCTGTACACTCGTGTGTCCTTCCTGTTCGACTGACCCTCTTCAGGAACCACACGGTGGCCGTCTTTGTCAAAGACCTTTTCTACACACTCGCTGGGACACTACCCTCAGCTCTCCTCCTCATCTGTAAGACGCATGAACAGCGATTCCAGGTCATCCCTGCGGTAATTCATGCCGTTGATCGGGATGCCCTCCTTGCTAAGTTCGGCTACTAGACCGGCCGACTCTTCTTCGGCAACCGGTACAAATAGGGTGTTGTCCTGACGATCGGCATCAGGAAAGCGCTCTCGTAGGATCTTCAGCGCCTCGTCGGGGCGGGAGGTGCGCAACTCGAGACGCCCCTGTCCTTTCTCCACGAGATCCGAGAGTGTCCCCTGGTAGCGAAGTTCGCCGTTGCTGATGATGACCTGCTCCCCGAAACTTGGTCCAGTTACGATGAGAGTCCAGAAGACCCAGAAGACCACGAGGAGGGCTCTCTATGGGCAAGGGACACTCACCAGAACAGATCATCAAGAAGTTGCGCCAAGCCGAAGGCGAGCTCGCCACCGGCTCCACTATCCCGGAGGTAGCTCGCAAGCTCGGGATAAGCGAGGCTACCTTCCACCGCTGGAGAAATCGCTACGGCGGTATGAGTTCACAGGAGGCCAAGCGCCTCAAGGAGCTGGAGAAGGAGAATGCCCGCCTCAAGAAGCTTCTCGCCGAGAAAGAGTTGGACATAGACA
This sequence comes from Rubrobacter sp., assembly GCA_020253895.1. Lineage (GTDB taxonomy): Bacteria > Actinomycetota > Rubrobacteria > Rubrobacterales > Rubrobacteraceae > Rubrobacter_B. The sequence continues at coordinate 1,082 of JADDKG010000297.1, read as the reverse complement.
TCCTCAAGGAGGTGAGTCGGGGAAACTTCTCATAAGCCCGGCCCGGAGAAGAAAGGCGGTGATCCACGTGCAGAGGACCTTCGAGATCTCCGAGCGTCGGGCTTGTAAGGCTATAGGTCAGCCCCGCTCCACCCAACGCTACGTCGGACAAAGGGCCAGCGATGACCAGGCTCTGTCGTACCGGATGAGCGATCTTTCCCGGCAGAATCCCCGCTACGGTTTTACCGGCGGGTGTGGGCTCTGTTGCGTAGGGAAGGTTGGAAGGTGAACAAGAAACGCGTTCTCAGGCTCTGGAGGGAGCAAGGATTGAAGGTTCCGCCCAAACAACACAAAAGGCGGCGTCTGGGGCTGGGCAGCGGCGAGAATGGCGTCACCAAAAGAAGAGCCGAATACCCCAACCATGTCTGGTCCTACGACTTCGCTATGGACTCCACCGAGGATGGTCGGAGGTTGAAAGTGATGCCTGTAGTGGACGAGTACACCAGGGAGTGCCTCTCGCTGGAGGGTAGTCGCTCGATCAAAGCCAAGGAGGTCACAGACACTCTGCGTAGGCTGTTCATCGAGCGGGGTGAGCCTGACTACATTCGCTCGGACAACGGTCCCGAGTTCATCGCCGAGGCGCTCAAGGAGTGGCTGGCTCTCTCCGGAGTGAAGACGCTCTACATAGAGCCTGGTGCTCCGTGGGAGAACGCCTACTCTGAGACCTTCATCAGCCGCATGCGGGACGAGTTGTTGGAGAGGGAGCTGTTCGTCAATCTGAAGGAGGCACAGGTACTGCTAGAGGATTACCGAAAGCACTACAACCATCACAGGCCGCACGGAGCGTTGGGGTATCTCACTCCGGCGGAGTTCGCGGCCCTCGAAGTTCTTTCGGGACAGAGCTCTGTCCCCAAAGAGGAGTCAAAGGAGCTACAATCAGTACTCAGACTCTCATTGTGAGTGGTACAGAGAATGGGGGCCGGTCACACTGCCTCGAGGAACTCGCGAGGGCTCGCGACGGCGGCAGGATCTCTCCCGACGAGAGGACCAGCTTGGCGCTAGACACAGCTAAACGGTATGTGGCCGGGTTGCGGCCCGACTGG
>JADDKG010000296.1 GCA_020253895.1 Rubrobacter sp. | reverse complement strand
TGCAGGCGGAAGACGTCGGTCAGGTAGATCTCTCCCCCGCAGTCGTCGCAGGAGAAGGTGCTGTCGCCGGTCATCTCAGAACGGCGCAGCTGGACGTTAGGGGTGCCGCACACCGGGCAGCTCGCCAGGGTCCAGGCGGGCACCTTTGGCCCGTACTCCTGGAAGATGAACCAACGGAGGGTGTCTATCAGGCGCTCGTCGTCCATCTTCTGCCGGAAGAACTCGTAGACCGCCCGGCGGACGGAGTGGGTCAGCGTGCTCTCTTCCTTGAACGTGATGTTTCTGACGGGCAGGGCGAGCTTCAGGCGCTGGATGCGCTTGAGCTTCGACATGTCGTCGGGGTCTATGAACGGCTGCTCCTCCAGGCTTTCCAGGTCCTCCACGCTGAAGATGAGCGCCCCGAACTGGAAGAAGCACATGGTCGAGGAGGGAAACTCGGAGCGCACCACCACCTCGTCGTAACCTCCGTCTATGGCGATGACGTGCCGTATAGGGTTATACGTGACGGGCTCAAAGGGAAGCTCCGCGTGCCCGGAGAGCGAGACTTCCTCGGCGCGCTTGGGCAGGGCACACTTTTTCAGGAAGTCCCGGACCGAGGGGTCATTGATGACCTGGCTGTGCGCCGACTTGCTGGCGTACTCGGCGGGGCGACGGCCGCGTTTGCTCGCGTAGGCCACGTCCCTACTCCTCTTCGTTCCTCGGGAACCGGTCTATCTGGACCGGCACGACGAAGGGGTTCGAGTAGGTCTTCATGCGGACGAAGCCCTTGTCGCTGCTGGCGCTGAAGCGGACCAGGGAGTCGGTGAAGTCCCCGAAGTCGTAGTACTTCTTGATCTCTTTGGTCTCGTCCTCGTTGTTGAGGTGGGCGATGAACCAGTTCTGGGTGTTCTTGAGGATGTTCGAGCTTATGGAGCTGACCTCCTGGGTGGCGTAGAGCAGCCCGAGGTTCAGCTTCGCGCCCTCCTTGGCGATGCGGTTGTAGACCTGGCTGAGGTCCTTGTCTTCTTTCTTGGGGAAGAGATTGTGTGCTTCCTCGAAGTAGAACTGGACGAAGTTGTTGGGCTTATTGATGACGAAGCGGTCCATCGAGTCCGCGAAGATCTTGCGGCAGATACGCTCGGAGTAGAGGCCCTGTATCTCCGGGTCGCCCTGGGAGAGGTCGACGATAATGATGCGTCCTCTCCTGAGCTCCTCGATGATCTCCTCCTCAAAGGGTTTTGATCTCCTCCTCAAAGGGTTTGTCTACGGTCGAGGTGTGCAACTTGGCGATACCCTTTAGCTTAAGGTAGCCGCTGACGTTGGCGGTCCCGCAGGGGGATCAGGTCGGTAGCTTCCTGGCCGCAGCGTACGCTTCGAGCATGCACGGCTGCGCCGCCGCGGGCGGGGCAACCGCCTCCCGCTCACCTCGTCCGGGATGGCCGCCTCTGGCGAACAGAGCCCACATCGTCAGGCCTAAAGCACCGACGACCTGCTCCGTATCGCAGCCGTCGCGGCAGATCACCAGCGCCCGACTGCCTTCTCCCTCCCTGACGTCCAGGTTGGGCGTCTTGCGGTCGTCGTGGGTCGGGCAGAAGGCCCGGTAGAAGCCATCGTGCTGTCTCACGCCTCGAGCCTTTCGAGCAGCAACTCCACAGGCCCCGGCGAGTCTTCACGGCGGCTTATGCACGCTTCCGCGCCCCGGCTTGGTGTCGGGCCTCCCGCAGAGCCGCTCTCTCCAGGGCCCTGCTCGTGGCCGCGGCCCAGTCACCCCTCGCGACGGCCGCCCGTTCCTGAAACGCCAGCTCCTCGACGCGGCGCTCCATAGGACCGGCGAGTCGCACCCCCTGCGCTGCGGGATCCACTGTCCTGTGCGGGATAGGTCTCGTCATCGCCCGCTCCTCCCTCCTTGGGAGGAAAAATTGTATCGAAATAGTCTATAGATATGCTAGCGCCCTGTAGAATCTCCACGTACCGGGCCTTGTTCCGGTTGGGCGAGGAGTCCCGGCGCCCTCTTCCCCGCCTTTCGTCGGGGCTCCTTCGTGCGCCGGGTGCCTGCGCGGGGTTGCGTTTTGGGGTAGCGGGGGTGTAATATCGTCGATACCTTGAGAGGGTGGGGGCGAAGATGAGCGAGGGCACGGTGGAGTTTACGTACTTCGGGGAGGTGCTGGCGCGCATCCTGGGGAGCAGGGGCTCGAACCAGTCGATGCTTGCGCGGGAGCTGAGGGCGCGGGGGAGGAGCACGCGCCAGAGCAGCGTGTCTGAGTGGATGAGCGGTGAGCACTATTGTCCGGGGTGGTTTCCGGTGACGCTGGATGAGATCTATGACCTCACGGAGGAGGAGTGGTACGAGCTCGGGATGGCCTTCGCCTACGGGCAGAGGCTGAGCCGGGAGGACATAGAGGATCTCAGGGGGTTCCGGGAGTTCTACCGACAGCAGCTTGCCGAGGAGAGAGCGCACGAAGAGAGCCGGAGGTGATCGGTGCCCCTGCGGGTCTACGATTGGCGCTTCCGGGACCGGAGCACGGAGATGCTGTATGTGCCCGAAGACCCTTTGAGGGAGCCGGTTCTCGAAGCCAGGGCGGCGGTAGGGGAAGATCTGGCGCCGAACGCCAGGATTGCCCGTTTGCACGAGGCGCGCGGCTACTACGAGAGGCCGCTGTCTTTCAAGAGGCGCTTCAGGGGGTGCAAGGCTGCGGCGAGGGTGGAGGATGTGGACCCGGACGCCGTGCGGGCGTTGAGGCCGTTTATCGAGCAGTGGGAGCCGGGATGGGTGGAAGCCGTAAAGCAGGAGTGGCCTGGGCGCCAGGGAGATGTGGAGTCTGTCGCCTTCTTCGCCGAGGTTCCGCTACAGGCGACGATGGCGATCCTGGCGAACCTTCATGAGCGTGGGGAGCTGAATGTCGATGAAAATGCCTAACTTAAGGTTAGGACTACTAGCGAGGTGACTATCCTAGGGAGGATCGAGTGGGGAAAGGTCGACGTTGACGTCAAGACCCAACAGGCCAACCGCGAGAGGCATGCTCCTGTCGTTTCAAGTTTCCGTTGGTGGGCACGCCGACCGCATGCCGTCGTAGGAGCCATACTCGACGCTGCAAGATCGCAATTTGCTGAGGACAAGTTCCCTGTATCCGACCCATTCAGCGGTGGCGGTACCGTAGCCTTCGAGGCCACGAAGCGAGGGCTACCGGTCTACGCTCAGGATCTTTACCCATGGCCCACATATGCCCTCGCTTCGGCACTTGAGCCCACTGAGCCAGAACACCTCGCCGAAGCTGGACGGGCACTGTTAGAGAGGTTGACTCCCTACCGACGCTTATATTGGCGCGAGGAAGGGCCTGACACTTACGAGGTGACGCATATTATAAGGGTTCGGATCATCTCCTGCTCGCACTGCAACTCGCCGGTTTATCTCTTTCCGGAACCGCCCATCTCTCTGGCGT
>JADDKG010000295.1 GCA_020253895.1 Rubrobacter sp. | reverse complement strand
GCCGGAGCTACCGCTTCCGGGTCAGAGCGCTGGACGAAAACGGCAACTGGAGCGCCTGGAAAGCGGGACCTGGCTTCACGGTCGTCCTCCGCCAGGAGAGCGGAGCAGGGGTGAGCTATCCCGGCGGCAAGTGGAAGCTGCAGAACGTGAGCGGCGCCTGTGGGGGAGCGCTCAAGTACGAGACCGCCAGGGGAGCTAAGGCCAGGTTCACCTTCATGGGGCGCAGCGTTGCCTGGGTTGCCACGAAGAGCCCCACCCGCGGTAAGGCTGAGGTGTGGCTTGACGGGGTCAAGAGGGCGACCGTGGACCTCCGCTCTGCAACCACCCAGCGGCGCAAGCTGGTGTTTGTAAGAGACGGGCTCAACCCCTCGGTCTCCCACAAGCTGGAGATCAAAGTGCTGGGCACCGCCGGCCGTCCGCGGGTGGATGTAGACGCCTTCGTGGTGCTGCGGTAGGAGGTTGGGATCCCGGCTCGCAGGACGGCGTGCGGCGGCATTCATGGAAAGGGGGCGCAACGGGAGCCAGAGATCCGGCGGGCAACGCTCTGGTCAGAGCAGGGGCTGGAGCTCCACGGTCAGGAAGTAGAGAGCGGGTCGGTATATCCGGGTGAAGCGCATGACCCCGGACCCTTAGAGAGAGGCAAGGAGATGAAGGAGACAAACAGAGCGTTGCTGGCAGCCCTGGTCACGATGCTCCTGGCGCTCTTCGCGCTAGCGGCTCCCGCCCACGCTACCACCTTCACCGTCAACTCGACGGGCGACGGCCAGGATATGGACACCACCGACGGCCAGTGTCTTTCGGGCTTCATGAGCACCGGCTCGGGGCTTCTGGTGGGAGAATGCACCCTGAGGGCCGCCATAGAGCAGGCCAACGCCACTGCGGGCGCCGACACCATCAGCTTCGACATCTCGGGGACCGGGGTGCACACTATAAAACCGGCCTCGGAGTTGCCGGCGATCACCGACCCGGTAACCATCGACGGCTACAGCCAGCCGGGGGCCAAAGCCAATACCAACGGTCCGGGCCAGGGCAGCAACGCCGCGCTGAAGATCGAGCTAAACGGGCAGAACGCAGGGGCACTCGCTTCCGGGTTGAGGGTCTCCACCAGCGACAGCACGGTCAAGGGGCTGGTGATCAACCGTTTCGGTGAGTACGGGATCCGGCTGTACAGCGGTAATGGCGGCCACGTCATCGAAGGCAACTTCATCGGCACCGACGCCTCCGGCACCGCCGCGCTGGGCAACGGGTTCGCCGGCATCATCGTAAACACGGCGAACGGAGCCGCCCCCAACACTATCGGCGGCACGACCCCCGCAGCACGCAACGTCATCTCGGGGAACCGTCTCGGCATCTGGATACACACCACCGCCCCCAACCTGGTGCAGGGCAACCTCATCGGTACCAAGGCAGCCGGGACCGAAGCGCTGGGCAACTCGCAGGACGGTGTTGTGATCACCGTCGGAGGCGGCAACACCATCGGGGGAACCTCGGCCGCGGCTCGCAACGTCATCTCCGGCAACGGAGGTAACGGCGTCTCGGTCCGGATCTCTATCCTCGGGGGACAGGTGCAGGGCAACATCGTCCAGGGCAATTACATTGGCACCGACGTAACGGGCACGGCCGACCTGGGCAACTTGTGGAATGGCGTGCTCCTCAACGGCGCGTGCGGCACCGTGAGAGACAACTCCGTCGGCGGGTCGGGCGCCGAAGAGGGCAACGTCATCGCCTTCAACTCCGGCGCCGGCGTGAGGGTCGTAGCCGACTCGTGCGCCTCCAATCCCAACGTCACCTCCTCGGCTTTTGGTAACTCCATACTCTCCAACTCCATCTTCTCCAACGATGGGCTCGGGATCGACTTGGGTGCGGGTGGGGTTGCCGCCAACGACACAGGAGACGGCGACGCGGGCGCCAACAGCCTGCAGAACTTCCCCATCTTGAGTTCGGCTTCGAGCTCCCCCAGCGTGACGGCCATCAGGGGCACGCTCAACAGCACCGCCGACACCACGTTCGACGTCCAGTTCTTCGCCAGCCCGGCGGCGGATCCCTCCGGCAACGGCGAGGGGAAGACGTACCTGGGCCAAGCGAGCGTGAGGACCGACGGCGCCGGCAACGCCGGCTTCGACTTCACCGCCCGGGCATCCACCGCGGGAAGGGTCGTGAGCGCCACCGCTACCAATCAGGCGACCGGCGACACCTCCGAGTTCTCCGGGGCCATCACCGTCGCCCCCGCGCCCCCCAACGACAACTTCGCCGACGCGCACGTGATCCAGGGCAGCACGGCCTCGGTTCCCGGTACCACCGCAAAAGCCACGCGCGAGCCCGCCGAGCCGGACCACTACGTCAGCAACCCGCCCGATTCCGACCTCTGGGTCGGCGACCACTCGGTGTGGTACAGCTGGACGGCCCTCGGCTCCGGCCAAACCACAATAGACACCTGCCAGGCCGGCATAGACAGCATCCTCGCCGTCTACACCGGCAGCCAGGTCAACAACCTTACCCAGCGGCTGGCGGACAACAACAACCATCCCGACTGCCCGAGTGGAAGCTGGGGCAGCAAGGTGACCTTCCAGGCGAAGGCCGGGACGACCTACCGGATCGTGGTGGGCGACGCCGGGGGGCTGCGGGAGGACGACTTCATCCTCAAGCTGGCCGGGCCGCCCAACGAGCGTCCCACCATCACCCCCCTGCGTCCCAAGCCCGGCTCCACGACCCGCGACCGCACCCCGCTCGTACGCGCGAAGGTCAGCGACTCGGCGACGAACCTGGCCAAGGGCGACATCAAGCTCTTCGTGGACGGGCGGAGGATAAAGGCTTTCTCCTACGACCGGGCGACCGACCGGCTGAGCTTCACCCCCAAGAGGAACCTCTCCTCTGGCAGGCATACGGTGAGGATAGAGGCCACCGACGCGCAGGGTCTCAAGGCGACCAGGAAGTGGAGCTTCAAGGTGGTGCGGTGAGAGGCAGGGCTGCGACGCGAGGAAGATAATCCGTGGAGAAAGGCCGGAAGAAGAGAGTAACGAAGATGATCCGGACGGGAGAAAAGAGACCGGCGGCGGGCAGGAAGGCTTCTGTACTCGGCTTGTTGCTGGCGGCGATAACCTTGATGTTGGGCTATGCTGCGGGAGCCAACGCCGCGCCGGGGGATCTGGACACGACCTTTAGCAGCGACGGCAGGCTCACAACCGACTTCGGCTCGGTAACCGACAGGGTGAACGATGTCGCCATCCAGGATAACGGCAAGGTGGTGGCGGCGGGGATCACACAGAGCGTAAACGGCGACGGCACGATCGACTTCGCCCTCGCACGCTACAACCCAAACGGTTCGCTTGATGCCACCTTCGGCTCGGGCGGCAGGGTTGTCACCAGCTTCGGCGCCGGGGACGATCATGCCTACGCTATCGCCATCCAGGGCGACGGCAAGATCGTCGTAGCCGGCTCTTCCGGCGGCGACTTCGCGCTGGCACGCTACCGCGCAAACGGCAATCCGGACACCACCTTCAGCGGCGACGGCAGGCTCACAACCGACTTCGGCTCCGCCTCCGACGTCGCTTACGGCCTCGCCCTGCAGGCCGACGGCAGGATCGTCGCGGCCGGACAGACCTCCCAGAGCGATTTTGCCCTTGCGCGCTACAACCCCGACGGCACCCTCGACGAAACCTTCGATGGAGCGGGCGGGAACGGAAACGGCAAGGTGACAACGGAATTGGGCTCCTCCGAAGGGGTCAAAGACGTCGCCATCCAGCAAGATGGCAGGATCGTCGTGGCCGGATACACCGTCGATTATGCCCAAGGCACAGACTACAACTTCGCCCTGGCCCGCTACGACTCGAGCGGCGCCCTGGACGCCACCTTCAGCGGCGACGGGGTGCTTACAACCGATTTCGGCGACCATGAGTTCTTCGACCATGACGAGGCGGAGGCGCTTGCCGTCAAGGAGGATGGCTCCATCTTCGCGGCGGGATGGTCCGAAGGGCAGGCCTCCTCCACCTTCGCCCTGGCGCGCTACGACGAGAACGGGAACCTGGTAGGCTCCTTCGGCGCGGGCGGGAAGGTGCTAACCGGGTTTGAAGACGACCCGCAGTCCCTCCCTGGGGCCGCAGCCTTCGACCTGAAGGTTCAGCCCGGCGGCAAACTGGTCGCGGCGGGAGACTCAAAAGGGGACTTCGCCCTCGCCCGCTACAGCCCGAGCGGCGCCCTGGACGCCACCTTCAGCGGCGACGGCAGGCTCACCACCGACTTCGGAAAAGGCGACGACTACGCCTACGCCCTC
>JADDKG010000294.1 GCA_020253895.1 Rubrobacter sp. | reverse complement strand
GGTGCCGGAGATCTGGGCTATGAACACCTTGGGCACCGCGGCGATCCGGGCCAGGTTCTGGTGGGCCTCCCGGATCATCCGCATGTTCTCCTCGGTGGTCGAGGCCGCAAACGCCTTGACGTCGGCCCCGGCGGAGAAGAAGCGCTCGTTGGCGCTGCGCAGGATGATCGCGCCGGCCCCGGTATCCTCCTCGGCCTCCCGGACCGCCTCGCCCAGCTCGCGCATAAAACCGTAGTCGTAGCTGTTGGCCGGGGGCCTGTCCAGGGTGATGTACCCGACGCCCCCCTCCCGGCCGTAGCTGACCGCCATGGGATCCCCCCTCTGCTAGTCCAGTCCTCCTATGACAACCGACTTGCTCTCGAGATAATACTCCAGAGCCTCAGGCCCGTGCTCCCGCCCGACGCCGGAGTCCTTCACCCCCCCGAAGGGCAGCTCGTCGTAGCCGTAGTGCAGCTGGTTGACCCAGGTCATCCCGGCCTCTATCTCCTGGGCGGCGCGGTGGATCCAGCGTATGTTCCGGGTCCAGATGGAGGAGCCGAGCCCGTAGCGGGAGTCGTTGGCCAGCCGGAGGGCCTCGTCGAGGTCCCCGACCCGGAAGACGGGCAGCAGCGGGCCGAAGGTCTCCTCCCGGACCACCCGGCTGTCGTGCGGCGCCCCCTCTATAACGGTGGGCGGGAAGAAGTACCCCTTGCTGCCGCTCCACTCGCCCTGGTAGACGATTCTTGCACCCCGGCTCACCGCCTCCTCGAGCTGGGAGTCCACCTGATCCCGGTAGCGGGTTCTGTTCATCGGGCCCATCCTTATCTTCGGCTTCTCGGCCTTCTGGAGCCCGTCACCGAGCTCGTAGCGGGAGACCCGCTTGACCAGGCCCTCCATAAACTCGTCGTAGACCTCATCGAAGACGTAGACCCGCTTGGCGGCGAGGCAGGCCTGGCCGGCGTTGAAGAACCTGCCGATGTTGACCCCCTTTACCGCGGCGTCCACGTCGGCGTCGGGGCAGACGATGACCGGGTCGGAGCCGCCGAGCTCCACGCTCACCCGCTTGAACTGCGGGCCGGCGAGCTCCATGATCCTGCGCCCCACCTCGGTGCTCCCGGTGAAGGCCACCCGCCGCACGTCCGGGTGCCGGACGAGGGCCTCGCCGACCTCCGGCCCCTCGCCGGTTACCACGTTGAAAACCCCGGCCGGAAGCCCGGCCTCGTGCATGATCCCCGCGATCCTCAGGGTGGTTAGCGGGGTGGTCTCCGCGGGCTTGGCGACCACCGCGTTGCCGGCCACGAGCGCCGGGCCGAGCTTGTTGGCGAGCAGGGTAGTCGGGAAATTCCACGGTACGATGGCCCCCACCACCCCCACCGGCCGCCGCAGGATGAGCCCGTAGGCCCCCTCGTCGAGGTCCGGAACGTACCCGCCCCGGATGTTCTTGGCCAGCCCCGCGTAGTGCTCCAGGGTGTGGACGAAGCGCCGGATCTCTATCCTCGCCTCCCGCAGCGGCTTGCCCTGCTCGCTCGTGAGCAGCCCAGCAAGCTCGTCCCGCGCACCCATGACCGCCCGGGCCACCTCCCCGAGGATCTCACCCCGCCGCGCAGCCGGAAGCGCCTGCCATCCCGGGAGCGCCTCGCCCGCGCTGCGGACCGCAGCATCCACCTCCGGCTCCCCGCAGACCGGGACGCTGTCCACCTCCTCCCCGGTCGCCGGGTCGACCACCGGGAGCCGCCCAAGCCCAAGACCCTTGACGTACTCCCCGCCCACAAAAGGCTCAGCCATACCAGATCCCTCCCCTACTCCTGTGTCTTATGATCGTCTGAAAACCCGCTTTCTCCCCAAAAAGAGAACACCCCTCACCCTCCAACCTTGTTACCCGGCAAACAGTCTAACCAACCGGTCAGACATTTGTCAACTGAACAGTCAGCCAGCAGCCTGTCTCCGGAGGCTAGGGGCGGCGAGGTATGCCTCGCCCCGGAGCTTCCGGAGGGAGTCGAGGGTGTCGAGGATGCAGCGGGCGCCGAGCTCCTCGGCCCAGGCGAAGGGGCCTTTGGGGTAGTTGGCGCCGAGCTGCATTGCCCGGTCTATGTCCCCGGCCGAGGCTACCTTCTCCTCGAGGGCGAAGAAGGCCTCGTTCACCACGCAGGAGATGACGCGGAGGGCTATCTCGGGGGAGGGCTGTACGCGCTCCTCCCCGTTCTGTTCCCGGTTTCCTTCTCTGTAGCCGTAGAAGCCCCGGCCGCTCTTTCTCCCGAGCAGCCCCGACTCCACCATCGAGCGCTGCAGGTGCGAGGGGCGGAAGCGCGGGTGGTAGTAGTAGCGGCTGAAGAGCGACTCCGAGACGGCGAGGTTGACGTCGTGCCCGATCAGGTCGGCGAGCTCCAGCGGCCCCATCCTGAAGCCCGCGTCCCGGAGGGAGGCGTCGATCCTCGCGGGGCTCTCCCCGGCCTCGGCGAGCCGCAGGGCCTCCAGGTAGAAGGGGCGGGCCACCCGGTTGACGATGAACCCCGGGGTATCCGAGACCCGCACCGGCGTCTTGCCCATCCGGCGGGCCGTCTCCTCCGCCCGCGAGAGGGCCTCCTCCCCGCTGCGGGGCGCCCGGACGACCTCCACCAGCCGCATCACCGGAGCGGGGTTGAAGAAGTGCATCCCCACCACGCGCTCCGGCTTCTCCACGGAAGCGGAGATCTGGGCAACGGAAAGCGAGGAGGTGTTGGTGGCGAGCACCGCCTCCTCCCCCACCACCCTCTCGAGGGCGGCAAAGACCTCCCGCTTGACCCTCAAGTCCTCGACCACGGCCTCCACGACGAGCGAAGCCCCGGCGCAGGCCTCGACCGAGGAGGCCGCCGAGATGCGCCCCAGGATCTCATCCCGCTCCCGGGCGGAGATCCTGCCGCGCTCCACCCGCCGCCCGAGGTCCCTCCGGATGCTCCCCATCCCCCTGCCAAGCGCCTCCTCCGAGACGTCGACGACCACCACCTCAAACCCGGCGGCCGCGGCGCTCTGCGCGATCCCGGCCCCCATCGTCCCGGCCCCCACCACGGCTATCCTCTCGGACATGCAACCTCCCCACCTCGTTTGTTTGTACGGACAGTCAGTTTCTGAGGCATTATACTGCGGCAGGGAGTCAGGCTGGAAGAGAGGAGTGCAGCGGTGGAGTGGGACTTCGAGCATCTGGAGGTATCTGTGGAGGGGCGGGTGGCGGTGGCCCGGCTGAACCGTCCGGAGCGGTACAACGCGATCGGCGTCCGGCTGGCGCGGGAGCTCGGGGAGTTCGTGGAGGGCGTAGAGGGTGAGGACGTGCGGGCGGTGATCCTGACGGGTGCCGGGGACCGGGCCTTCTGCTCGGGGGTGGACCTCAAGGAGCGCCGCGAGATGAGCCCGGAGGAGCGCTGGGACCACAACCGGGCGGTCAACGGGTTCGTCACCCGGCTGGCGCGGCTGCAGGTACCCACCATCGCCGCCATAAACGGCCTGGCGCTCGGCGGGGGGTTCGAGATGACGCTGGGCTGCGACTTCAGGATCGCTGCCGAGCACGCCGAGTTCGGCCTGCCGGAGGTGGGGCTCGGGATCATACCGGGCGCCGGTGGAACCCAGCGGCTCCCGCGGCTGGTGGGCCCCTCGCGGGCCAAGGAGCTCATCCTCACCGCACGGCGGATAGACGCCCGGCGGGCGCTGGAGATGGGCATCCTCAACGCGGTCGTCCCCGCGGAGAGGCTCATGGAGGAGGCGCGGTCGCTGGCCGGGGAGGCAGCCGCCAACAGCCCCCTCGCGGTCGCCTACGCCAAGGCCGCGGTCGACGTGGCGATGGAGACCTCCATCGAGCAGGGGCTGCGCTTTGAGACCGCCGCCATCCGCACCACGCTGGACTCCGAGGACTATAAGGAGGGCCTGGCCGCCTTCGCCGAGCGGCGCAGGCCTAAGTTCCCGCCGCTCAGGGGCCGCAGGGTCACCTGAGGCGAGCACGCCCGCCGCTCCTCGGCTATCCTTTGCCGGGCGGATGGGCGCAGAGGGCGGTCACAGAGGCGGACGCGGGAGGCTCAGGAGCGGGTGCCTGGGCGTGCTGCTCGAGCTCGCCTTTTGGGTGTGCTCGACCGTTTTGATCTCCGTCGGCGCCTTCCTGCTGCTCTTCGGGCTCCTCACCGCCGACCCGCCCCCGGAGCCGGAGACCGTCGCGGCCATCCTTGCGGTGCCGGTGGGCGCCTACGCCTTTCTCCGGGTCGGGAGGAGCATCCTGCGCGACCTGCGCAACGGCGGGAGGACAGGGTAGAGTATCCCGGGTGGGAAGGGCTAGAGAACGCACCCCGGCGGGCTCCCTCCTCACCCGCCCGCTCCTCCTGCTGACGGCGGCCGGCTTCGCCTCGCTCTTCGGCTTCCAGCTGCTGCTCTCGGTGGTGCCGCTCTACGCCGAGCGGGCCGGGGGCGGGAGCGCGGGGGCCGGGCTCGCCACGGCCGCCTTTATGCTCTCCACCGTCCTCACCCAGACGCAGATGCCCCGCATCCTGAACCGCTTCGGGTACCGGGCCTCCCTCGCCGGAGGGCTCCTGCTGCTCGGCCTCCCAGCCATCCTGTACGCCCCGGCGCAGGGGCTCCCGGGCATACTGGCCCTCACCCTGCTCCGGGGGGTGGGCTTCGGGGTGGTCACCGTGATCTTCGCCGCCCTCGTCGTGGAGCTGGCCCCGCCGGGCCGCCACGGCGAGGCGCTCGGCCTGCTGGGGATAGCCCTGACCCTGCCGACCATCTTCTGCAACTCGCTCGGGCTCTGGCTCGCCGAAAGAGAGGGTTATCTTACGGTCTTCCTCCTCGGGGCAGCCGCCCCCACCCTCGGGCTGCTGGCCGTCTCCGGCATACCGCCGGTGGACCCCGGCAAGGAGCAGGAGCCCCCGGGCTTCCTCGCCGGGCTCCGCCGCGGCCCGCTGCTGCGCATCCTGCTGCTGTTCTCCGCGGTCACCCTGGCCTCCGGGGTGGTGGTGACCTTCCTCCCGCTCGCCCGCCCGGGCACCGGGCCGTTCTCCGCCGCGGGGGCCCTGCTTGCCGTCGGGGCGGCCTCCACCGCGGGAAGATGGTGGGCCGGGCGCTTTGGCGACCGCCGCGACCCGGCGCTCCTGCTGGCCCCCGCCCTCGCCCTGTGCGCCGCCGGGGTGGCGGCCCTCACCGGCCCGGGCCCCGTGCTGCTCGGCGGCGCGCTCGCCTTCGGGGCGGGCTTCGGCGTGCTCCAGAACGCCACCCTCATGGTCGTCATGCGGCGCGTCCGGCGGAGCGAGCGCGGGCTCGGTAGCACCCTCTGGAACGCCGCCTTCGACGCCGGCACCGGGCTCGGGGCGTTCTGCTTCGGCCTGATCTTCTCCTCCCTCGGCTTCTCCGGCTCCTTCTACCTCTGCGCCGCCCTCGTGGCCTCCGCCCTCCTCCTGGTCTATCTAGACCGCCGCAAGACGCCCCCCGGCAGCCTTGGTGTATAGTCGGCGGGCACGCGGGCGAGACGCGAGGAGGAGCAACATGGCGGCCAGATACGACGCGTTGGTGCTGGGGATGGGCCCCGGCGGGGAGGTTGCGGCGAGCCGCCTGATAAGCGGGGGCTTGAGGGTGGCGGTGGTGGAGCGGGAGCTCATCGGCGGGGAGTGCGCCTACTGGGCGTGCATCCCGTCGAAGACGCTGCTGAGGCCGCCGGAGGTCAGGAGCGAGGCGCAGCGGGCCTTCGGGACCGGGGTTCCGGAGCTGGACCGGGGCGGCCTCTTCGACTACCGGGACTGGATGATCCGGAACCTCGACGACTCGGCGCAGGTGGAGGGCTACGAGCGGCGGGGAGCCATGGTCATAAAGGGGGAGGGTAGGATCTCCGGCCCCGGCCGGGTCGAGGTGGGCGGGGAGATCCTGGAGGCGGAGCACATCGTCGTCGCCACCGGCTCGGCCCCGAACGTGCCTCCAGTGGAGGGCCTCGACGGGGTGACCGTGTGGACCAACCGGGAGGCCACCACCAGCCGCGAGGTGCCGGACAGAACGCTCATCATCGGCGGGGGGCCGAACGGGATAGAGGCGGCCCAGTGGCTCTCGCGCCTGGGCTCCCGGGTCACCGTGGTCCAGTCGGCGGACAGGCTCATAGACCGCGAGGACCCGGAGGTCGGGAGGCTCATGGAGGAGGCCCTGGAGGAGGAGGGCGTAACGGTCCTCACCGGCCGGCAGGCGGTGAGGGCGCGCAAAGATGGCGGGCGGACCGTGATAGAGCTGGACGACGGCTCGGAGGCGGAGACCGACGTGGTGCTGATCGCCGCCGGGCGCAGGCCCCGGACGCAGGGGCTCGGGCTGGAGACGGTCGGCGTGGAAGCGGAGGGCGGTGCCGTTCCCGTGGACGAGCGCTGCCGGGCCGCCGACGGGGTGTGGGCCATCGGCGACGTGACGGGGGTGGCGCTCTTCACCCACGTGGCCAAGTACCAGGGCCGGATCGCCGCCGACAACATCCTCGGCAAAGAGCGGCGTGCCGACTACCGCGGCATCCCCCGGGTGGTCTTCTCCGACCCGGAGATCGCCGCCTGCGGCCTCACCGCGGAGCAGGCGAGAGAGCAGGGGATCGACGCCGCCGTCGCCACCGTAAAGCTCCCCGAGATGCTCGCCAGACCCTGGACCTACGAGGAGAGCCCGCGGGGGCACCTGGGCCTGATCGCCGACCGGAAGCAGGGGGTGCTCGTCGGGGCGTGGGCCGTCGCCCCGCAGGCCGGGGAGTGGATCCACCAGGCCTCCCTGGCCATCCGGGCGGGAATCCCCATAGAGCGCCTGCTCGACACGGTGGCCCAGTTCCCCACCTACTCCGAAGGCTACCTGAACGCGCTGGAGGAGCTGGACCTCTAGACAGCGGCGCGAAAACAGGAAGAGTAGTCACCACCAAG
>JADDKG010000293.1 GCA_020253895.1 Rubrobacter sp. | reverse complement strand
TGGTCCGGAAGTGTAGCTCCAGATCCTCCCCGTACTGCAGCCGCCCGTAAGCGTGCGGCAGGGAAAGCGTGCCCCGGATGTGGCCGGCCACCGCCTCGCAGGCGGCGTTGGAGATGTCGTCCACCGGCAGGATCACCACGTGGTTCCTGACCCCGACCCGCCCGTTCTCCCGCCGGTAGCCGTAAAGCTCCCTCATGCCTACCACCTCGCGCTCTTGAGGTTGTGGGTGTGCACGTAGTCGCCCACCTCAAGCCCCTCCGGGGCCCGGCCGATCCTCACCCCGTACTCGATGACCTCCCCCCCAGGCTCGCACCCCCGCACGGCGATCTTGTGCCCCAAAGGAACGTCCTCCTTCGCCACCACCTCCACCTCCGAGTCGTCGTCCATGTAGATGCCGGTCACCCTCTCACCGGCCGCTATGTCCGAGGTGGCAACCCCCACATGATCCCCCCGGTTGTGGATTAAAAACTTGTGCACCCGAACCCCCCACAGAGATTGGTATTATCTTTCTGATTTGGATCATACCAATCTTCCGGATTCGGCACAAGCGGCCCTGTGGGTTTGGGGGTCTAGACGAGGAGCTCGAAGGCGGCCCAGGTGGCGCCGGTACCGACCAGCATACCGAGGGCGAGCTCGAGAGGGGTGTGGCGCTGGAGGGTACTGCGGGCCCACCAGACGGGTGGGATCAGGAGGGCCACCGGCACTCCCCAGGCGCCGAAGACGTAGGAGACGCAGATGGCGGCGCCCGAGACCCCGGCGGTGTGCAGGGAGGGATTGGTGAGCGGGGTGGCGGCGGCCAGGAGCACGGTGGCGAGGGCGAAGGCGAGGAGCATCGCCTGCAGGGGCGCGGGCCCTCCCAGGACCGTCACCAGCAGGAAGGCGGCAACGTACAGCGCGGCGACCACCCGCAGGGGGCCGATACGCTCGCTGCGCAGGATCCTGCGCGGGTCCCGCACCCTTCCGGTGCGTACCAGGTGGTAGAGGTAGAGCAGCGAGAGGCCGGTGGTGAGCAGGACGCACAGCAGGGCCCACAGCAGCCCTCCGGGGCCGCCGGCCTCCCATCCCACGGCGAAAAAGAGCAGGGTTGCGAGGACCGGCAGCCGGGTCACTGAGGAGATCAGCTCGGCAAGCCTTCTCGCGGCACCACGGCGGTTCACGGCCCGACGATTGTACAATGGTCGCCGATGTCGCCGCACGCACGGCAGATCATAGAGGCCGTAGAGCGCCTGGCCCCGCCGGAGCTGGCGGAGGAATGGGACAACTGCGGGCTGCAGGTCGGGGATCCCTCCTCCGGGGTTTCGCGGGTGCTCGTCGCCCTAACCCCGCTGCCGGAGGTCTTCGACGAGGCGGAACGGGAGGGGGCGGACTTTTTGCTGCTGCACCATCCTCTGCTCTTCCGCCCGGTGAGGAGCCTGGACACCTCCGGCTATCCGGGAGACCTGGTGGCCCGGGCGGTTAGGGCCGGGATCACGGTCTACGCGGCCCACACCAGCTACGACGCCGCGCCGGGCGGTGTCTCGGAGGCGCTGGCCGGGGCCCTCGGCCTGGAGGGACCGCTGGAGGTCCTCTCCCCGCGCGGTGCCCTGCGCAAGCTTGTTGTCTTTGTACCCGAGGAGCACGCGGACGTGGTGGCGGAGGCGCTCGCGAGGGAGGGAGCCGGCGTGATCGGGGACTACACCCACTGCACCTTCCGGGCCCCCGGGACCGGGACTTTCCTCGGCGGCGAGAGCACCAGCCCCCGGGTGGGCGAGCGGGGCCGGCTCGAGCGGGTGGCGGAGGTACGCCTGGAGACGGTGGTCCCGGCGCACCTGGCGCGCCGGGCGGCGGCGGCAGCGCGTTCCGCGCACCCCTACGAGGAGGTGGCCCTGGATCTCTACCCGGTGGAAGGACACCCCCAGGGGTGCGGATACGGGAGGGTGGGCCGTCTGCCGGAGCCGCTCTCCCCGGAAGAGCTCCGGGACCGCGTCTCCGACGCGCTCGGCGCACCGGCCCGGCTGGTCGCCGGGGAGGGGGCCGGGCGGATCGAGCGGGTGGCGATCCTCGGGGGCTCGGGAGGGGGTTTCGTCCGGGAGGCCGCTGCCGCCGGTGCCGGGGCCTACGTTACCGGCGACCTCGACTACCACGACGCGCTGCTCGCCGAGTCCCTCGGGCTCGCCGCCGTGGACGCCGGGCACGCCCCCACCGAGCTGCCGGCGCTCGAACCCCTGGCCCGCCGGCTGGAGGGGCTGACGGGGGTTCCGGCCACCGCCAGCCGGGTGCGCCGATAGGTATCTAAGAGAGAAGACGCTCCAGCTCCTCGCGGGTGGGTAGCGCCCCCATCGCCCCGTAGCCGGTGCAGGCGAGGGCTCCGGCCGCGGCTCCCCGGCGGGCGGCCTCGCGCACCTCTCCCTCCCCCCACCCGCGGCCGGCGAGGTGCACCAGGGCGGCGGCGAGGAAGGCGTCCCCCGCGCCCGTGGCGTCCACCGCCTCCACCGGGAAGGCGGGCACCCGTCCGGAGAAGCCCTCCCCGGCGTAGAAGGCGCCCCTGGGTCCCAGGCTCACAAAGACCACGGAGGCCCCCCGGTCCAGCAGCATCCGGGCCGCCCGCTCCGGCTCCTCCACCCCCAGCAGCGGGCGCAGCTCGTCGTCGCTCAGCTTCACAACCGTAGCGTGCTCCAGCAGCGGCCCTACCGCCTCGCGGGCGGCCTCCACGCTCTCCCATAGGTGCTCCCGGAAGTTCACGTCGAAGGCCACCGGGACCCCCGCCTCCCCGGCGAGCCGGGCGAACCTGAGCGTCGCCGAACGGACCGGCTCCCGGATGAGCGGGATGCTCCCGAAGTTCGCGAAGGAGGCCCCCGAGAGGACCTCCGGGCGGACGTCCTTCTCGTCCAGCAGCTCGTCGGCGGCCGGGCTCGACCGGTAGAAGGTGAACTCCCGGTCGCCGTCGGCCGAGATCTCCACGAAGGCCAGCGAGGTGCGGGTCGGCGGCCGCTGGAGGACCACCTGCGAGGTGTCCACCCCTTCGGCCCGGAGCGCCCGCAGGATAAAGCCGCCGAAGAGGTCGTCGCCCACCGAGCCCACGAACGCGGCCTCCGCGCCGAGCCGGCAGGCGGCCACCGCCACGTTGGCCGGAGCCCCGCCGGGGCGGGCAATAAAGGGCAGCTCCACCGGAGAGGTGGCCTCCTGCCGGTAGATGTCCGCGACGACCTCACCCAGCGAGACTATCCGGGTCAAAGCGCCACCTCCCCCAGCCCGGAGATCTCCTCGTCGGTGTACCCGGCCTCCCGCAGCGGGCCGATCACGTCACGCCGCAGATCCGGGACGTAGCAGGCGACCAGGCTGGCCTGCCCCTCCGGCACCACGCGCACCTCCCCGATGGCCGCCGGGAGCAGGCAGCTCTCGGCCCTCCCGAGCACCTCGGTCCCGCCCGCGTACTCCAGCGTGACCTCCCCATCCCCCACGTTGGAGAGGGTGAGGCAGCGCCAGGGGTGGGAGGGCTCCAGCCGGCTCTCCACGAGGGTCCACCGCTCCAGGGCGAAGTGGGGCCCGGCGCAGCACAGGATGCGGCGGTTGCCCCCCTCCTCGAAGGGCAGCCCGGGGTTCGGGACGGGGAGGGGCTCCGCCTCCATCTCCTCCAGGGCGGCCTCGATGTTGGCCTCCCACTCCTCCTCCCCGAGCGGGCGGCCGTAGAGATCCTTGGGCATCACGCTAACGCCGAGGTCCGAGGTCTGCTGTACCTCGAAGACGAGGGTGTCGGGACCGAAGGAGTGGAGCACGCCCCCCGGCACGTAGACGGTGTCCCCGCTCTTTATGCCGCGGCGGACCATCACGGCATCGTAGTCCTGCTTGCGGAATGCCTCGCGCAGCTCCTCGCGGGAGACCCCTTTCCTGACGCCTGCCAGCACCGTCGCCCCCTCGGCGGCCCAGAGGATGTGCCAGGCCTCGGTCTTGCCGTTGGGCTCGCCGTACTTTCTCCTCGCGGTCTCATCGCCGGCGTGCAGGTGTACGGGGAGCATCCGGGAGGCGTCGAGGAACTTGCACAGGATCGGGAAGTGGGGCCCGCGCCACCCCTTCCCGACCAGCTCGTCCGGGAAGCTCCCGACGAGGTCGTGCAGCGTCCTACCCGCGTAGGGCCCGTTGAGGACCCTCCCGGTGGTCTCCCGGTAGTCGCTTATCTCCCAGGTCTCGGCCACCACCCCCTCGGGTGCGTCCCGCTTGCCGAGCATGTCGGGGATCAAACGGTCCCCAAAGGCATAGGCCCGGACGTGGTAGCTGAGCTTTATGGGGTACGCTTCCATCACCGGCTTCTCCTCCGCGCTCTAGAGCTCCCTGCCGATATCCTAGTCGAAACCCTTTGCTGCCGCGCAATTCCGGAGCGTTCTCATGATTTCTCGAGGTTCCGCTACGTCACCTAAAACCGACAGATGCCAGCAAGGTATCCCCTGAAAAGCTGCCGCCCGGGGCGGTAACATCCGCCCATGGCTGCGATGCTGCGCTCCATCTTCACCATGTCGGCGGCGACGGCGCTCTCGCGCCTCACCGGCTTTATCCGGACCATGGTGCAGGCGGCGGTGGTGGGAACGGGCACGGTGGTGGCCGAGGCCTACACCGTCTCGAACACGCTGCCGAACCAGATCTACGAGCTGTTCATGGGCGGGCTGCTCTCCTCGATCTTTATCCCGCTGCTGGTGGAGCGGCTCGCCCGCCACGGGGAGGAGGATGCCCGGCGGCTCACCGGGGCTCTTCTGAACCTGATCCTGCCCTTCCTCTCGGTCATCGCCCTCCTGGGCATCGTGTTCGCCGGACCGCTCATAAGGCTCGTGACCGACTGGACGGGCTCCGGCAACCTCCCCCCGGAACGGGCCCGGGAGACCACGGAGCTCGCGGTGCTCTTGTTCCGCGTCTTCGCCCTGCAGATCGTCTTCTACGGCGTCGGGGCCCTGGCCACCGGGGTCCTGAACTCCCACCGGCGCTTCTTCCTGCCCACCTTTGCCCCGGTCCTGAACAACCTCGCGGTCATCGCCTCCTTCGCCGGGTACGCCGCTCTCGCCCCCCACCGGCCGCTCGCGGCCATCTACCTCCTGGCCGGAGGGACGACCCTCGGGGTGGCGGTGATGTCGCTCGTGCTGGTGCCCCAGGCGCTGCGGCTGGGGTACCGGCCGCAGCTCGTGCCCTGGCACCCCTCGCTGCTACCTGCGGCCCGGCTGGCGGGCCCCATGCTGGTCTTCGTGGCCGCGGCGGTCGGGGTGCAGGCGGCGGCGAACTTCTTCGGGTCGGCCTTCAGCGGCGCCTCCGACCTCTGGTACGCGTTCATGATCTTCCAGCTGCCCTACGGCGTGTTTGCGGTGGCTATCGCTACCGCCCTCGTCCCGGAGCTCGCCGAGCGTTACGCCCGGGGCGACGCGGCCGGCTTCCGGGAGGACCTCTCCTTCGGGCTGCGCACCATGGCCTTCATCATGGTCCCGGCAGCGGTGGGGATGGTGGCCCTCTCCCGCCCCATCGTCGGGCTGCTCTACGAG
>JADDKG010000292.1 GCA_020253895.1 Rubrobacter sp. | reverse complement strand
TGGAGGACTTCCTCGCCTCCCTGCCCGAAGGCTTCCGCTACGCGGTAGAGGTGCGCCACCGCAGCTGGCTGCGCTCGGATCTGCCCGGGCTGCTGCGGGAGCGGGGCGCGGCGCTCGTGCTCGCCGACCACCCGGGGATGCCCCGGATGGAGGAGGCCACCGCGGGCTTCGTGTATATCCGCTGGATCGGGGACCGGAGGGAGTTCCCCTCCGGGCACACCGCCCCCCGCAGGGACCGCCGCGAGGAGCTGAGCTGGTGGGCGGAGCGGGTGCGGAGGTTCCTCGGGGAGGGGAGGGAGGTCTTCGCCTACGCCAACAACCACTACCAGAACCACGGCCCCTCCACCCTCCGGCAGTTTCTGGAGGTCTACCGGGAGGCCCGGGGAGGGTAGGGGATGGAGGGGGCTCTGGCTGCCGCAGCGGGGGCGTTCGGGCTCGTCGTGGGCAGCTTCCTCAACGTCGTCATCCACCGGGTGCCCCGGCGGGAGTCGGTGGTGTGGCCCGGTTCCCGGTGCCCGCGCTGCGGGACGCCCATCTCCGCCAGGGACAACGTGCCGCTCCTCTCCTACCTCCTCCTCCGGGGCCGGTGCCGGCGCTGCCGGGCTCCCATCCCGGCCCGCTACCCGCTGGTGGAGGGGCTCACCGGGGCGCTGTTCGCGGCGGCGGCCCTGGAGTTCGGGCCCGGGCTGCGGCTCGTCGCGGCGCTGGCGCTGCTCGCGGCGCTCGTCGTGCTCGCCGCCACCGACCTCGAGCACCGGCTGCTGCCGAACGCGGTGGTGCTCCCGGCCGCCGCTGCCGGGCTCCTGCTATCCGCCGCCGCCGACCCCGGCCGGTGGTGGGTCTATCCCCTCTCGGCGCTCGGGGTGGCGGGGGGGCTGCTCGCGCTGGCCCTCGCCCGGCCCGGCGGGATGGGGATGGGGGACGTCAAGATGGGGGGGATGCTCGGGGCCTTCCTCGGGCCCTACGCGTTCCTGGCGGTCTTCCTCGGGGCGTTCGCGGGGGCGCTCACCAGCGGGGCGCTCATGATCCTGGGCAAGGCCGGGCGGCAGACCCGGCTCCCCTTCGGCACCTTTATGGCCCTCGGCGGGGTGGCGGCGCTCTTCTTCGGTCCCGAGCTCTGGGGCCTCTACCTCGGCCTCCTGCGGTGAGGGGCCCCTCTCAGGCGGGCTCGATGCTCGCGGTCAGCCCCTCGGAGAGCAGCCGGTCCCGGTAGAGCTCGGCCAGCTCCTTGTGGCAGCGCTTCACCGTCGCCCTTCCGGTAGTATGGGCGGTCCACATGATCGCGGTGGCCCTCCGGAGGCTCATCCCGGGGATCACGCGCCGCAGCACCGCCACCACCCGCACCATGGAGTTCTCCCAGTCGTTGTGGAGGATGACGTTGTAGGGCGGTTCCGGGCGGGGCTTCGAGGCCCGGGAGGCGCGCCGCTCCGTTGTCGTCTTCTGCGGCATGGTGGCGACATTTTCCCACCCGGAGGGGCGGGACGCACCGGTCCGAAAGTGCCGGAGAAGGGTGCTTTCTGGGGGCGCACCTTCGGGCGGCTCCTAGAAGACGAGCCGCCCTGCTACCCCTCTGCGGGCGGAGCGCGACCGGCGCAGGTCGCGGGTGATGTTGACCCTCTTCAGCCAGCGGTCGGTGCCGTCGAAGCGGGCCTTGAAGGAGCTTCTGCCGTGGACGACCTTGTAGTTGTCTATGAACAGGCACTCCCCGGGGCGCAGGGCCACGCCGGTGAGCCGCCGGTCCAGCTCGTCGGCCAGGTACTCCATCGCGGCGCGGGCCTCCTCGTCCTCGGGCTCGTCCATGGAGTAGGGGTCAAACCGGAGGTAGGGGGAGTCTGGGTCGCCGAAGAGGATCGCCGCCCGCTCGTAACCGGTGTCGGTGGGATGGGAGGGGTCCGGGCGGAAGACAAAGCGCGGCTCGAAGAGGGGTGCCGCCCGCTCCGGGTCCAGCTCTATGTCGTCGATCGAGGCGTAGGTGGTGGGTACGGCGTCGGGGTTGCGCAGGCACATGAGGCCGATGTAGTCCCCGCGGTAGGAGTAGCGGGCGTCCTCGGTGTGCCAGACGAGCTCCAGGGCGCTGCCGGAGCCCAGCATGGCCCCGGCGTCCCGCTTGATGGGCACCAGATCCTGGCAGATCAAACCGTCCCGCTGGTGGGCCCAGGAGAAGAGGTCACCTAGCAGCGAGCCGCAGAGGGCGAGAAAGACCTCCTGCTCGGCGCCCGGGACCTTCCCGGCGGGCTTCCGCCAGTCGGAGGGGGTCGGTCCGATCTCCGCGTCGTCCACCGGGTAGCCTGCGACCACGCACACGCCCGAGGGCTCCTTCAGCCTGAAGGCGTTCAGAAAGGCCCGCAGCCGCCGGGGCAGCTCGTGGGCGTAGACGGTGGCCTCCTCCAGAAAGGAGGGGTTCTCTACCGAGCCGTGCCGGGAGAGGGCCTCCCTCACGACCGGAACGGCCTGCTCTACCTCTTCAGCGGTAAGCTCTATCCTGTGCATCCTTCTTCCTCCGCTTCCCTTTGGTGTCCTTCTCCGGCGGCGGATCTCCCCCGAAGAGGGGTCTTTTGCCGGTGAGGAGCTCCGTGGCCTCCCCCGCCGGCAGCGGCGGTGCCACGTAGTAGCCCTGCACGAACTCGCATCCCAGCTCCCTCAGCCGCACGAGCTGCTCGCGGGTCTCCACCCCTTCCGCGATCACCCGGAGGCCCACGGTGTGGGCGAAGTCTATGAGGCCGGGGAGGATCGTGGGGTTCTCCGGGTCGTCCAGAAACTCGCGCACGAAGGCCCCGTCGAGCTTCAGATGGTTCATCCTGAAGCGGCTGCCCACGTAGGCGATGGAGCTGTTGCCCGTCCCGAAGTCGTCTATGACCAGCCAGACGCCCATGGCGTTGAGCCTCTCCAGGATCTCCACGGTGGAGGGGACGTCGTGCATGGCGACGCTCTCGGTGATCTCCAGCGTCAGCAGGGAGGGGTCCAGCCCGCTCTCCCGCAGCAGGTTGGCGACGTGCTCCACGAGCCCGGGGTTCTGGAACTGGCGCAGCGAGAGGTTGACCCCGACCATGGGGGGTGCGCCATCCGGGAGGGTCATCTCCCAGTGGCGGGCCTGCCGGACGGCCTCCTCCAGGACCCACCGGCCCACGGGGACGATGAGCCCGGTCTCCTCCGCCATGGGGATGAACTCGCCGGGGAGCATGGTTCCCCGGCGGGGATGGTTCCACCGCAGGAGGGCCTCCATCCCGGCGATCCTGCCGAGCTCCAGCGAGTAGACCGGCTGGTAGAAGAGCTCGAGCTGCCCGCCCGTGACGGCCTCCCGCAGCTCGTTCTCCAGCCGCAGGCGCTCCAGCTCGGGGGAGTCCTTCTCCCGGTCGAAGAGGTGGTAGCGGCCCTTGCCTTCGGCCTTGGCCCGGTAGAGGGCCACGTCGGCGGCCCGCAGCAGGTCCTCCGGGCGCTCCCCGTCTCCGGCGTCGGTGGCGATGCCGACGCTGGCCTCGACGAAGAGGGTATGCCCCTCCACCACGAAGGGCGCCCCGAGCTCCCGCAGTATCCGGCGGGAGACCTCCTCCGGGCAGCGGGTGCCGGCAACGTTCTCCAGCAGGATGGTGAACTCGTCGCCGCCGAGCCGGGCGGCCACGTCCTCCGACCGGAGGCATCCCTTGAGGCGGCGGCTTGCCGCCACGAGCAGCCGGTCTCCCACCTCGTGCCCCAGGGAGTCGTTTACCACCTTGAAGTTGTCGAGGTCTATGAACAGCACCGCCACCCGCCCGGGGCCGCTGGGCCGGGAGAGGGCCTCCCTGAGCCGCTCCTGGAAGAGGGTGCGGTTGGGAAGCCCGGTGAGGGGGTCGTGGAGGGCCCGGTGGCGGAAGAGCTCCTCGCTCCGGCGGAGCGTCCGCCGCTCGGCCTCGGCCGCGGCCGCAGCCTCCCGGACCCGGGAGTAGCGCAGGTAGAGGAGAGCTGCTATCCCTACGGCGGCGAGAAGCCCGAGCATGCTGCCCGCATCGGCCAGGCGGGCCGCCCGCCGGGCATCGGCGGCGTAGGTCTCCTCCGCCTCCTCCAGGGCGGAGAGCAGCCGCCCGAACGCTTCCTCTGCTGCTTTTCCGGGGCCTCTCTCCAGGGCGGAGGCGTAGCGGCGGAACGCCTGCTCCACCCGGCGGGCGGTCTGCTGCTCGCTCCGCCGGGTGGCGTCGAGCGCCCGCAGGCTGCCGATTGCCCGGAGGGCGCCGGCGCGGGCCTCACGCTCCCGGGCGGTGAGGCCGGGGGAGGGGCCGTCCTGCGCGGCGTCCTCCCAGCTTAAGGAGCGCAGCAGGTAGGAGCGGGCCTCTATCTCCTTGAGCAGCAGGAGGGCCCGTTGATCCTGCCGGGCGTGCTCCCGCAGCCCGGAGCCCGCCATTATCCCTGCGGCGAGCACCAGCAGCACGATGAGGAGCATCACCCATCCCGGGATGATCCTGCCGCCGTTCGTTCCGGCCTCCCGCGGGGAGAGGCCGCTCGCTCCCCCGTTTCCTCTGGCCTGTGCCATCAACTAATCCTACCGCGGTCCGGCGCCCTGCGGGAGAGAGGCTGCGGGGCAGGCGGGGCTATCCGCGGACGACGAGGGTGCGGGCGGCCATGTCTCCGAGCCGCTGGCGCTTGCCGGAGGCGAGCACCACCACGAAGGCGACCAGGTAGCCGAAGAGGCCATCCACCAGCCGCAGGATGGTCCGGATGGCGGCCGGCCCGAAGCCTGGCGTCCCGCCCCCGTCCTCCCGGACCACCCGGATGCCGCAGACCGCCTTGCCCACCGTCCGGCCCCAGTAGCCCTCCGTCGCTATGTAGTAGGCGAAGCCCACCACCAGGGTTATGAGGGAGGTGATGAGGGACAGCCCCGCCGCCACCTCCTCGCTCCTGCTCGCCGCCCCCGCAGCGCCCGTGATCAGGTTGAGCGGCAGGAACAGGAGGAAAAAGAAGATCCCGTCCACGATGGTGGCGAGCACCCGGCGGCCGGTGACGTGCACGTCCCCCGCCGCGCCCGCCGGGGGACCGGGCGACCGGTGTTGAATGCCTGATGGCTCATGCTACTGGGTTCCTTTCCTTTTTAAAGCGCGGCGCCCTCCCTCGGGAGGGCGCCCAATAGATTGCTGCGTGGCTAAAAGCTAACTAGGTGGAAGGTGGAGGCGCAATCTCCGTGTCGCCAGTCGTGCTGCTGTAGGTAGCGACCTTGCCGCTCTTGGACGTGACCTTGATTGTGAAGCTCTTGCCGTCGGCCGAAGGGGTAGCAGTGTGTCCGCTCGTGCTGGAAGAAGTCTTCCAATTGTAGTCGCTCTTCAAGATATCAGCAGTCATGCCAGAGTAGCTGCCGTTATGGTCCACGCCATAGGTGCTAGCGGCGGTTGCGCCATTACGAGCGTCGCTGATAGCG
>JADDKG010000291.1 GCA_020253895.1 Rubrobacter sp. | reverse complement strand
TACATCCCGGCGGTCGACAAGGGCATCCGGGAGGCGCTGGAGAGTGGCGTGCTCGCCGGGTATCCGGTCGTCGACGTCAGGGTCGAGCTCGTGGACGGCTCCTACCACGAGGTCGACTCCTCGGAGATGGCGTTCCAGATCGCGGGCAGCATGGCGGCCAAGGAGGCGCTCAAGCGGGCCCAGCCCGTTCTGCTTGAGCCCATCATGGCCGTCGAGGTCACCGTGCCCGAGGAGTTCATGGGCGACGTCATGGGGGATCTCTCCTCGCGGCGCGGCCAGATCCAGGGCATGGACTCGCGGGGCAACAGCCAGGTGATCCGGGCGATGGTGCCTCTGGCGGAGATGTTCGGCTATGCCACCTCGCTGCGGAGCCGGACCCAGGGTCGGGCCACCTTCACCATGCAGTTCGACCACTACGCCGAGGTGCCCC
Source organism: Rubrobacter sp. (assembly GCA_020253895.1). Classification (GTDB taxonomy): domain Bacteria; phylum Actinomycetota; class Rubrobacteria; order Rubrobacterales; family Rubrobacteraceae; genus Rubrobacter_B. Next base: position 2,846 of record JADDKG010000291.1, on the reverse strand, counting down.
AGAACATCGCCGAGCAGATAGCCGAGAGATAAGGAGGGAGAGAGGATGGCCAAAGGGGTATTTGAGAGGACCAAGCCGCACATAAACGTGGGGACCATAGGGCATGTGGACCACGGCAAGACCACGCTCACTGCGGCGATAACCAAGGTTCTGGCCAAGCACGTACCGGATGACCCGGCAAACAAAGAGGTGGCCTTTGAGCAGATAGACAACGCTCCGGAGGAGCGTCAGCGGGGGATCACCATTGCCACCTCCCACCAGGAGTACGCCACAAAGAAGCGCCACTACGCCCACGTGGACTGTCCTGGGCATGCTGACTACGTGAAGAACATGATCACTGGTGCGGCGCAGATGGATGGGGCCATTTTGGTGGTCTCTGCTGCTGATGGGCCGATGCCCCAGACGCGGGAGCACATTCTTCTGGCTCGTCAGGTAGGGGTTCCCTACATCGTTGTGTATCTCAACAAGGCGGACATGGTGGATGATCCGGAGCTTTTGGAGCTTGTTGAGATGGAGGTGAGGGAGCTTCTCTCTGAGTACGAGTTTCCTGGGGATGAGGTACCTGTGGTTGTGGGCTCTGCGCTGAAGGCGCTTGAGGGTGATGAGGGCGAGCTTGGAGAGCAGTCTGTACTCAAGCTGCTTGAGGCGCTTGACGAGTACATACCCGAGCCCAAGCGGGACATAGACAAGCCGTTTTTGCTTGCTGTTGAGGATGTGTTCAGCATCCAGGGGCGAGGGACGGTGGCCACTGGGCGGGTAGAGCAGGGCAAGCTTCGCCTCAACGAGGAGGTGGAGATAGTAGGGATAAGGCCCACCAGGAAGACGGTTGTCACCGGCATAGAGATGTTCAACAAGAGCATGCAGGAGGCTCAGGCTGGTGACAACATAGGGGTATTGCTGCGGGGGATAAAGCGGGATGAGATAGAGCGGGGGCAGGTACTGGCTGCTCCTGGGAGCATAACGCCGCACACCCGCTTCAAGGCTGAGGTATATGTTCTCTCCAAGGAGGAGGGAGGGAGGCACACGCCCTTCTTCAGCCACTACCGGCCGCAGTTTTACTTCAGGACCACTGATGTCACCGGGGAGATCTTCCTTGAGGAGGGGGTAGAGATGGTGATGCCTGGTGACAACACGGTCATGGAGGTGCAGTTGATCTCTCCGATAGCGATGGACGAGGGGCTCAACTTCGCCATAAGGGAGGGTGGCCGGACGGTCGGCGCCGGTGTCGTCACCCAGATAATAGAGTAGCTGGAAGATCGATCGGCGGGGGCGGGGCCTTGGGAGATGGTTTCTCGCCCCTGTGGTTTTGGTTTGGAGGAAAGTTGTGCGACAATTAGTGACGCTGGCTTGTGAGGAGTGCAGGCGCCGGAACTACCACACCCGGAAGAACCGGCGCAACACTCCGGACCGTCTGCAGCTACGGAAGTTCTGCCCGTGGTGCCGGAGGCACACGGCCCACCGGGAGACCAGGTAGCGGGACGGCGAAGGGCAGTAGCTCAGTTGGTAGAGCAGCGGTCTCCAAAACCGCAGGTCGGGGGTTCGAGTCCCTCCTGCCCTGCTCTGGATGAGAGGATCGGGCGAGGCGAGGATGGCTAAGAGACGGGGTTCGACGGCCACGCGCGGGGCCGGCAAGAAGAACTCGGGTAGGAAGGCGCAGCAGCAGGGGCGGCTTGCCGGGGCGAAGCGGTTCGTCCGCGAGGTGCGGGCGGAGCTCGGGCGGGTCACCTGGCCGAACCGGGAGCAGCTGCAGCAGAGCACGGCGGTGGTTCTGATCATCGTGCTGGTGCTCACGGCCTACATCGCCGCCTGGGATTTCCTGTTTCAGAGCCTGGCGCGTTTGATCTTCCTGTAGGGAGCTGGTTTGGCGTGAAGAAGTGGTATGTAGTCAACACGTACTCGGGGCACGAGAACAAGGTCCGTGCGACGCTGGAGCGGCGGATCGAGTCGCTCGGTCTGCAGCGGTATTTCGGGGAGATCAGGATCCCCACCGAGCAGGTCATCGAGATAAAGAACGGCAAGAAGGTCCCGACGACCCACCGCCAGTTCCCGGGCTACATCCTGGTGAACGTGGAGATGAACGACGACACCTGGCGGGTGATTCGGCAGACCCCCGGGGTCACCCAGATCGTCGGTTCGGGCGACAAGCCCACGCCGCTCTCGCGGGCCGAGGTGGAGCGTTTGCTGCACCCCGAGGAGCCGGAGAAGCGGGAGAAGGTCAAGGCCACCGTGGACTTCGACATCGGTGAGACCGTGCGGGTGGTGGCCGGGCCGCTCTCGGACTTCACCGGCACCATCTCGGACATCAACGTCGACCAGTCCAAGGTGAAGGTGCTCGTCTCCATCTTCGGCCGGGAGACGCCGGTGGAGCTCTCTTTCAACCAGGTAGCCAAGCTGCAGTCGTACAACAAGAAGAGCGCGGAGGAGAGGTGTTCTTTTATGGGTAGAGGGCGCGGAAAGCGCGTCGTGCGCAAGCTGAAGCTTCAGATCCCCGGCGGGCAGGCCAACCCGGCGCCGCCCGTGGGCCCGGCGTTGGGACAGGCCCAGGTGAACATCGGGGAGTTCGTCCGGCAGTTCAACGACGCCACCCGGGACAGGATGGGGCAGCTGATCCCGGTGGAGATCACGGTCTACGAGGACCGCTCGTTCACCTTCATCACCAAGACGCCGCCCGCGGCATTCTTGCTGAAGCAGGCCGCGGGGGTCGAGAAGGGTAGCGGCGAGCCGAACCGCAGCGCGGCCGGTCGGGTCAGCCGGGCGCAGGTGGAGGAGATAGCCAGGACGAAGATGCCGGACCTCAACGCTGCGGACATGGAGGCCGCGGTAAAAACCATTGAGGGTACGGCCCG
>JADDKG010000290.1 GCA_020253895.1 Rubrobacter sp. | reverse complement strand
GGCCTCATAGCCGGGCTCTACTGCCTGCTCTACGGTATCGCGGGCGCCCTCATCGGGGCGGCGGCCCGGGCGCTCGTCCCGGACCTTCAGGTCGCGGACAACGCCTTCGCCCGCGTGGCGACCGAGGTGCTGCCCGCGGGGCTACTCGGCCTGGTGCTCGCCGCCGCTCTCGCGGCGGTGATGTCCACGGCGAGCGCCGGGCTCCTGGCCTCCTCGACCATCCTCGCCAACGACGTCTACGCCGGGATCATCGCCCGCGAGGGGCGCAGCGACCTCGGCGAGAGCCGCGTCTTCACCCTCATCGTCGGCGCGGCCGTGCTCGCCATCTCGCTCGCCGTGCAGGACGTCGTCGGGGCCCTGACCGTCGCGTACAACCTGCTCACCGGGGCGCTCTTCGTGCCGATCATCGGCGCCCTCTTCTGGCGACGCGCGACGGGAGCGGGGGCGCTCGTCTCCATGCTCGTGAGCAGCGTCGTGGTCGTCGCGCTCATGCTCTGGCAGGGCCTGCTCGCTAACTCCCCCATCTACGTCGGGATGCTCACGAGCCTCGTCGTCTTCGTGGTCGTGAGCCTCCTGACGCGCCCTCACACCGCCGAGCAGGCCGCGGACTGGGACCGAGGAGCGGCGGGAGCCGGACGTGACCCGCGTCCGTGAGTGACCCCTTGCCCCTCCCCGCCGGCACCTCCTCACCACCCGCGCCGAACCTGAACCCTCTGGGATGTGGGGCCACCTCGCCGGGCCCCTACCTCCCCGAAGAGTTCCTCCGTCCCTCAGGCTGGTTTACACGGCTGACCCCGTATGGGAGCTCCGTGCCTTGGTGCTCGGCGGGCAGATGGCGGAGCATGAAGCTATACTGGAAAAAATCAACTTGACCGGAAAGAACTTGGCGTTGTTTTTGGTGGGAGGAGCGCGTGGAGACAGTTGAAATGATCTGTGAGTTGTTCATTGGCGGGGAGTGGGTGAGGGAGGCGTCCACCGGGCGCACCTTTGAGGTCGAGAACCCGGCAAACGGCGAGACGCTCGCCACCCTGCCCGACGCCGGGGAGGAGGAGGCGAAGAAGGCCATAGACGCCGCCGCAAAAGCGCAGCCCGCGTGGGCACGGAAGACGGCGCAGGAGCGGGCGGCGATCATGCGCGAGGCCGTGCGCCTGATGCACGAGAAAAGAGAGCACCTGGCGAGGGTGATGACGCTCGAGCAGGGCAAGCCCCTCCTCGAGAGCCGGGGGGAGATAGCCTACGCGGCCTCCTTCCTCGAGTGGTTTGCAGAGGAGGGCAAGAGGGTCTACGGCCGGACGGTCCCGGCGAGCTCTCCGGAGAAGCGCATCCTGGTAATAAAGCGCCCGGTGGGGGTGACGGCGGCGATCACGCCGTGGAACTTCCCCTCTGCCATGATCACGCGCAAGCTCGGCCCGGCTCTTGCCGCCGGCTGTGCGATGGTCATAAAGCCCTCGGAGCTCACGCCCCTCTCTGCTCTTGAGCTTGCGAGGATCTTCCAAGAGGCCGGGCTCCCGGAAGGGGTCCTCTCGGTGGTCTGCGGCTCCGACCCCGTCCCCATAACCCGGGCGATCATGGAAGACCGGAGGGTGAGAAAGCTCTCCTTCACCGGCTCCACGGAGGTCGGCAAGCTCCTGATGAAGCAGGCCGCAGACACCATGAAGCGTCTCTCCTTGGAGCTCGGGGGACATGCCCCCTTCATCGTCTTTGAGGACGCGGACATCGAGGCGGCGGTCGAGGGCGCCCTGGCATCGAAGATGCGCAACATGGGCCAGACCTGCGTGTGCGCCAACCGCATCTTTGTGCAGCGGGACATCGCAGAAGAGTTCTCCAGGCGCCTCACCGAGAGGGTGGCCGCCATGAAGATCGGCAACGGGCTCGAGGAAGGGGTTACGGTCGGGCCGCTCATCGAGCCTGCGGCGGTAGAGAAGGTCGAGCGCCACGTGGAGGACGCCAGGGAGAAGGGGGCGAGGGTGGTTCTCGGGGGCGAGCGGGTCGAGAACGGCAAAGGCAACTTCTACGCCCCTACCGTCCTGCTCGACGTCGACGACACCATGCTGGTAGCCAGGGAGGAGACCTTCGGGCCGGTTGCGGCGATAATGCCCTTTGACACCGAAGAAGAGGTCATAAGGCGGGCCAACGACACCGTCTACGGCCTGGCGGCCTACTACTACACCCGCGATGTGGGGCGGGTCATTAGGCTCGCCGAGGGTTTGGAGTACGGGATCATAGGGGCCAACGACGGGATGCCCTCCACCGCCCAGGCGCCGTTTGGCGGACTCAAGGAGAGCGGCTTTGGCAGGGAGGGTGGCAGCGAGGGCATAGAGGAGTATTTGGATGTCAAGTACCTCTCTTTGGGCGGTGTCGGAGAGCCTTCCTGAGCTTGCCGCCGATGCGACGCTGGAGCCTGACCGCCGATATACTGGAGATCCAGAAGCGTAAGAAGAGGAGCCTGGGATGCTGAGATCTGCGAGGATCAGGACGGAGATACCGGGGCCGAGGAGCCGGGCGCTCACCGAGCGGCGACGCAAGGCCATCTCCGCGGGGCTGGGTACTGCGCTGCCGATCTGGGTCGCCG
>JADDKG010000029.1 GCA_020253895.1 Rubrobacter sp. | reverse complement strand
GGAGACCTCGGTCACCGCGTCGGTCATCAGGAAGCCGACGGCGAAGACCGGGCTGTAGCCGGACTCCGCGAGCTGCGAGAGGTTGCTCACGTAGTCGGTGGGGGCGTTGGACTCGAGCACCTCGACCTTCACCCCGAACTCATTCCCGGCCCGCTTGAGCCCGCGGTAGGCGGAGTCGTTGAAGCTCTGGTCGCCGAGCCCCCCGACGTCGGTGACCATCGCCGGGCGCACCTCGGTCTCGCCGCCACCGCCGCCCTGCTCTCCCCCACCCCCTCCGGCGCCGCCGCAGGCAGCAGCGAGGGCTAGCAGCGCGGCTATCAACACGGTCAGAATGCCGAATCTTCCTGCTCGCATGGCTCTCCGTTCGTTCGAGGTCCACCAAACCCGGCGTCTTCCGCCGGCATGATATTCTCGGCCTATGGCCGCCGCAACAGGGCCAATCCTACCCTACTGCAGCAGCTTCTTCAGGCGGTCCTCCAGGTACCCGGCGCTCACCTGCCCCTCGGGCCGGTAGGCCACCGCCTCCCGGCAGAGGTGGTAGAGCGCCAGCGTGCGCGACGGCGGGAGCCGGCGGCCGCCCGCCTGCTCCAGCACCAGCCGCATCAGCTCGAGCGCCACCTCGGCCTCGCTTCTGGCGGGGGGCTGCTGCTCCGTACCGGACACCCCGCCATTATATATGCGTCCCCGCCCGGGGCGCACAAGCGATGTATGGTAAACTTTTCTTGCTTTGATCCTGGCGGGAGGCAGACTTCTCGGGGACCCCGATGGGAGAGATTAGGCGCGTCTACACCAGGTGTCCCCTTTGCGGACAGATCTTCCGGGCGGCCCACGCGGGAAGCTACATCACCGTGGGGCGCGACACGGACCTCTGCCCGCGCTTCCCCGGACGCCGCTTCGACGCCGCCCGCCTGATACGCAGCGAGATCACCATGTGCCCCCGGTGCAGCTTCGCCTCCGCGGAGGACTTCCGGGAGCTGGACCTCACCTTCGACGAGCGCTACGACCTCGAGGAGCGCCTGCGGGAGGACGGGCTGCTGAGGATCTTCCGGGCCAACCAGCCGCCGTGGCTGGCCTTCCACGCGGCGGAGATCTGCGGCCAGGAGCGGCGCCTCCCCGCCCGGGAGTTGGGGGATCTCTGCCTGCGCGCCTCCTGGGTGTGCCGGAAGGCCGGAGAGCAGGCCTTCGAGAGCACCTTCCAACTGCGCGCCGTCCGGTACTTTATGCGGGCCCTAGACAACGAGGAGCTCGAGGGCCGCAAGCTCCCGGTGACCGCCTACCTCGTCGGGGAGCTCAACCGCCGCCTCGGGCACCACCGCGAGGCGCTCAACTGGTACGTCAACGCCGAGCGGACCATGGAGGCCGTGGGGAGGATGGCCTGGCTGGACCGCCTGATCTCCCGCCAGAGCAAGCTGGCCCGCGAGCAGGCCGCCTGAGGCTCTCTCAGGCTATGGTCGCCTCCACCGCCCGCGCCCCGGCGACCCGGTCCGGAACCCAGTAGGCGACCCCGCCTATGTACTGCGGGGTGCCCGGGTAGACCTCCACCTCATCCACCCCGAACAGCCACATCCTGAGCACCAGCCGCGCCGCGGACACGGGGTTCATGTTGGTCTCCACGTTCGCCCACACTGCCCGGGCAACCAGCGGCAGCCGGACGAGCTTCCCGGGCGAGGTGACCTCCGCGGCCAGCGCCCGCAGGAACTCCTGCTGGCGCGCGATGCGCCCGATATCCGCCGTGGGACCGCCCCGGTAGCGGACATACGCCAGCGCCTCGAAGCCATCCAGCGTCTGCCGGCCGGCGGGGATGGAGACGTAGCGCCCGTCGAGGGTGTACTGGATCGGCTCGCCCACCTCTACCGTCACCCCGCCAAGGGCGTCCACGACCTCCTCCACCGCCCCGAAGTCCACCACCGCGTAGTTGTCTATCCGGACCCCGGTAAGCCCCTCCAGCGTCTCCACCGCGAGCTCCGGCCCCCCGTGGGCCAGCGCCGCGTTCACCTTGTCCTGTCCGATGCCCGGGATCTCCACCAGCGTGTCGCGCGGCACCGCCAGGACCCCGCCCCCCGCCTTCGCCACCACGATCGTGTCCGAGCGGGAGGGCTCGGCTGAGCGGGCGTCGCTGCCGAGCAGAACCACCCGGTCCGTCCCTACGGGCAGGACCACGTAGGCGACGAGGAGCAGCAGGAGGCCCCCGAGCAGGACAAGCCCGGTCCGCAAAGGCCCCCTCCCGCGGCGCCCCGTCCTGTAGACCTCCATGCCCACGACCCCTGAGAGATACCACACCCCCGGAAGATATCCACGCCCGCAGGGCCCTCTCCTGTGAGAGCTCACCCCGAACCGGATGCCAGCAAGGGTATACTTCAGGTGTGGAAGAGCTCAGGTCCACAACACCCCGCGACGGCGAGGCCGGCGTGGCCTGGGAAGGGCTCGCCGCCTCCTGCGCCCCGCCGCTCCGGCGGCTGGGCGGCTTTCTTCTGGTAGGCTTCGCCCTCTTCGCCGCCACGACCACCGCGGTGATCCTCTACTACAACCTCTTCGGCGAGCGAGCGTTTGCCGGGCAGGGGGTCGCCGTGCCCCACGCCGCCTTCTACGCGACCATGGGGCTCAGCGCGGCCGTCTCCGCCGGTGGGTACCTCCTCTGGCTCTACCGCAGCCTCCGCTCCTACGCGGCCTTCTCCCAGATGCTGCAGAGCAGGGGCCTCGACCCCCGCCGTCCCACCCGCGACGGGCTCTCGGCCTACTCCGACGAGCAGCTCCTCGCCCTGCGCACCCGCTACGAGCGGGCCTTCCCCGGCCCCTTAAAGGAGCGGCTCGCCCGGACCTTCGGCTTCCACCAGGACGACTCCTTCTCGCTCGGGCCGCTCAGCGCCCGGCCCGGCACCTTCGAGATGGGGGTGCTCCGGATGGAGTGGGAAGCCAACCTCATCCTCCGCTCCGGCGAGCCGCTGCCGGAGATCTCCTGGTGGACCGAGGGCCGCCACCGGCTGCTCCCCCGCAAGCCCAGCGAGCTGAGCCGCCTCCTCTTCGCCCTGCGCTACACCACCGAGTCGGTGCGCGAGCTCAAGCGCCGCTACGGCTACAGGGTCGACCGCTGGCACAAGACCGTGCCCGAGGGCGAGCTCTGGGGCGCCATCCGGGACCACGAGGAGGCCAGCCGGATACAGGCAGCCCTCAACAGCCGCCGCATCAGCGGTGGCTGAACGGCCTCTAGCGCTCTCCCCTCTCTATAAGCAATACTTATCTCCACAGCTCATAAGGCCGAGGAGAAAGGGGGAACATGAGCGAGAGCGTGAGGCCGAGCGGCACCTACAGGACGCTCGCTGAGCAGCGGGAGGTCCTGACACCCGCCGAAGAGAGGTTTGAGAAGGCCCGGCAGACCATAGGGCTCTTCCTCGGGCCGGTGGTCTTTTTCATCATGTACCTGGCGCCGCTGCCGCTCGAGCCCAACCAGCAGACGCTCGCCGCCATCCTCTCCTTCACCATCGTCTACTGGCTCTCGGAGGCCATCCCGATACCGGTCACCGCCATCCTGGCGATGGCCCTGTGCGTCCTCCTGAACGTGGCGCCGGTGGACGACATCTTCTCCACCTTCGGCGACTCCACGCTCTTCGTGTTCATCGGGGCGTTCATCATCGCGGAGGCGATGACGCGGCACGGGCTCGACAGGCGCTTCGCCTTCCGCGTCCTCTCGCTCCCCGGCGTGAGCCGGTCCACCTACGGCGTCATAATCGCCTTCGGTGCCATAGGAGCCTCCGTGAGCGCCTTCATCTCCAACACGGCCACCACCGCGATGCTCCTGCCCATCGGGTTGGGCATGATGGCGGCGCTCTCCGGGCTCATCACCGAGCAGACCGGCGAGAGCGACCCGACGCGGCTGCGCTTCGGCACTTGCCTGATGCTCATGATCGCCTACGGGGCCTCCGTCGGCGGCCTCATAACCCCGATCGGCAGCCCGCCCAACCTCATCGGCATCGGCATCATCGCCGAGCAGACCGGCACCAACATCTCCTTCTTCGAGTGGACCGTAATGGCGCTGCCCATCGTGATCGTGATGTTCGTGGCACTGTGCATCGTCCTGATCCTCCTCAACCGCCCGGAGATAAACCGGATACCCGGCGCCGGCGAGTACATCGCCCGGGAGAGGAGCAGGCTCGGCCCCATGTCTCGCGGCGCCCGCAACACGCTCATAGTCTTCTTCGTCGCGGTGACGCTGTGGATACTGCCGGGGCTGGTGAACCTGGTCCTCGGCGACGACTCCCCTATCTACGCCTTCCTCAGCGAGCGTCTCGACGAAGGGGTCGTGGCGATCGTCGCGGCGGCGCTGCTCTTCCTGCTGCCCGTGAACTGGTCCGAGCGGCGCTTCACCCTCAACTGGAACGAGGCTGTGAACATAGACTGGGGGACCATCCTGCTCTTCGGCGGTGGCATCGTGCTCGGCTCGCTGCTCTCGGAGACGGGGCTCGCGGAGACCATCGGCGAAGGTATGGTGAACGCCCTCGGGGTCAGCAGCCTGCTGGCGATCACGGTCCTCTCCGTCGTTATCGCGGTGCTCATCTCGGAGACCACCTCCAACACGGCGAGCGCCGCGGTGGTAGTCCCCATCGTGATACCCATAGCCCTGGCGGCAAACGTGAACCCCGTGATCCCGGCCCTCGCCGCGACCTTTGGAGCTTCCTACGGCTTCATGCTCCCGGTCTCCACGCCGCCCAACGCCATCGTCTACGGCTCCGGCCTCATCCCCATAACCAAGATGGTCCGGTCCGGGATAGTCTTCGACATCATCGGCATCGTCCTCGTGGTCGCCGGCGTGACGGTTATGGCCGGGCTCATAGGGCTGGCGTAGGACGGTTCGTGTCCGAGCTCGCACTCGGTCCCCTGCTCCGCTACGTGGGATCACGCGAGGCCACCGTGTGGGCGGAGACCTCCCGCCCGGGCGAGGTGGAGGTGCGCCCGGGCGGGGGAGCACCCTCCTCAAGGGAGCGCACCTTCTCGGTCGCCGGCCACCACTACGCCCTCGTGACCCTCCGGAACCTCGAGCCGGGCACCCCCTACGCCTACGAGGTGCTCCTCGACGGAAGACGGCTCTGGCCCCCGGAGGGTGGCCGCTTCCCTCCCTCCCTGATCCAAACCCCCGACCCCTCCTCGCAGCGCCTCAGGGTGGCCTTCGGCTCCTGCCGGGTCTCGGTGCCGCACGAGCCGCCCTACACCCTCAGGCGGGGCTCGCTGAAGCGCGGCGGGGTGCTGCGGCGCGGCTTCTACGAGCGGGATGCCCTCTACGCGCTGGCCCTGAGGATGCGCGGCCAGCCTCCCAGCCGCTGGCCCGACGCG
>JADDKG010000289.1 GCA_020253895.1 Rubrobacter sp. | reverse complement strand
GTTCCGGGGGCCGGGCTTCTCCGGCCCCCGGCGGAGAGGAGAAGGTGGACGCGAGGGAGAAGACGCTCAAGGTAGTGCGCGAGATGGCCGCCGCGATGGAGGAGCACCGGGTGGAGCTCACCCAGCTGGACTCGGCCATCGGCGACGGGGATCACGGCACCAACATGCACCGGGGCTTCCAGGCCGCCCTGGAGCGCCTGGGGTCCTCCGAACCCGCCACCCCTGCCGACGTGCTGAAGGCTGTCTCTATGGCGCTGGTGAGCAAGGTGGGCGGCGCGGCGGGGCCGCTCTACGGCACCGCCTTCCTGCGGGCCTCCTCGGCGCTCTCCGGCAAGGAGAAGGTCTCCCCGTCGGACGTCTCGGGGGCGCTGGAGGCGGCGCTCGCGGGCGTGAAGCAGCGCGGCCGGGCCGAGGTGGGGGACAAGACCATGGTCGATGCCCTGGAGCCCGCCGTGGAGGCCGCCCGGAGGGCGTCGGGCGGCGGGGTCGCGGCGATGCTCCGCGCCGCCGCAGAGGCCGCGGCGGAGGGGGCCGAGGCCACCGTCCCGCTCGTCGCCAAGAAGGGCCGGGCGAGCTATCTGGGTGCCCGCTCGAAGGGACACAAGGACCCGGGGGCCGCCTCGGCCGCCTACCTGCTGGAGGCCGCCGCCCGGGCCCTGGAGGGCTCCTAGGTGGTAGGGCTGGTGCTGGTCTCGCACAGCCCGGAAGTGGCCCGCGGCACGGCGGAGATGGTCTCCCAGATGGCCCACGGGGTGGAGGCGATACCCGTGGGCGGCGACCCGGAGGGCGGCCTCGGTACGGACCCGGACGGGGTGAGGGACGCCCTGCAGAGCGCCCGCTCCGAGGAGCTGCTCGTCTTTATGGACATAGGGAGCGCCATCCTCGCCGTCGAGTCGGTCGTGGAGGGCCTGCCGGAGGAGCTGCGGTCGCGGGTGAGGCTCGTCGACGCCCCGTTCGTCGAGGGGGCCTTCGCCGCCGGGGTGCTGGCCTCGACCGGCGCCGGGGCCGAGGAGTGCGTGGCGGCCGCGATGGAGGCCCGCACCGAGCCCAAGCTGCACGGGGGGTGAGGTGCCGGACGTCGGAGGGTTAACAGATGTTGTGCCGGAGCGGGGGTAAGACAGAGGCAGGAGGAACGCACGCGCCGGCGTGCAGCCGACCCGAGGAGGCAGGAGCGTGAGCCGCAGCATACCGCGGGACATAGGAGAGTACCCCTTCGACCTCATCGTCATCGGCGCCGGGATAAACGGCGCGGGGATAGCCCGGGACGCCGCCATGCGCGGCCTCAGGGTTCTGCTCTTGGACAAGGGCGACATCTCCGACGGGACCACCCAGTGGTCAACGCGCCTGATCCACGGCGGGCTGAGGTACCTGGAGTACTACGAGTTCGGGCTGGTGCGGGAGTCGCTGAGGGAGCGCGAGATCCTCCTGCACATCGCCCCGCACCTGGTCCGGCCCCTGGGCTTCCTGGTCCCCGTCTACGAGCGCTCCAAGCGGGGTCCCGGCATGATCCGGCTGGGCATGATCGCCTACGATGTGCTCTCCTTCGATAAGAGCCTCCCCAACCACCGGATGTTCTCCGCCCAGGAGGCGCTGGAGAGAGAGCCGGGCCTGAACCCGGAGGGCCTGCTGGGGGCGGCCTTCTACTACGACGCCCAGGCCGAGTACGCCGAGCGTCTGGCGGTGGAGAACGCCGTCTCCGCCGCCCGGCACGGCGCGCTCGTCCTGACCTACGCCAGGGTCGAGCGCCTGCTCCACGAGGACGGCGGCGTCGCCGGGGTGGAGTTCAGCGATTTGCTGGGGGGCGGGCGGCATACCGCCCGGGCCCCGGTGACCGTGAACGTGGCCGGACCCTGGGTGGACGAGGTGCTCAGAGGAGCCGGCTACGGCGGGCCGCGCCTCATCGGGGGCACCAAGGGCAGCCACATCGTGGTGGACCCGTTCCCCGGGGCCCCCCGCGAGGAGGCGCTCTACGTCGAGGCCCGCCGCGACGGGCGGCCGTACTTTATCGTCCCTTGGAACGGCCGGTACCTCATCGGGACCACCGATTTGCGCTACGAGGGGGATCTCGACCACGTCGAGGCCAGCGAGGAGGAGATCGAGTACCTCCTCGACGAGACCAACCACGTCATCCCGCGGGCGAACCTCTCCCGCGAGGACGTCCTGTTCACCTACTCCGGGGTCCGGCCCCTGCCCTACCAGCCGGAGGGCGAGGCCGGCTCCATCACCCGCCGCCACATCATCCACGACCACGCCCGCGACGGGCGGCCGACCGCCGGCCTGATCTCGATCGTCGGCGGCAAGCTGACCACCTACCGGAACCTGGCCCGAGAGACGGTGGACCTCGTCTACAAGAAGCTCCGCCTCCCGGACCCGGGCTGCCGCACCGCCCGCATCCCCCTCCCCGGCGGCCTGACCGAGGACTTCGCCGCCTTCGCCGCCGCCTTCAAGGCCACGAGCGGGCTCTCAGAGGAGCTCTCGGAGCGCCTGCTCCGGGTCTACGGTACCCGCCCGAGGTGCTGGAGTACGCCACAGACGACGCCTCCCTCCGGATGCCGCTCTCCTCCCGTACCAGCCTCCCCACCGGCCTGATCGGCGCTGAGGTCCTCTACGCCTTCGAGCGTGAGATGGCCCAGACCCTCTCCGATGTCCTGCTGCGCCGCTCGATGGCCGG
>JADDKG010000288.1 GCA_020253895.1 Rubrobacter sp. | reverse complement strand
TCGCAGCCGAGCTCTCCAACGTCCACCGGCAGATGCGGGGCGCTCTGGGCCCCGTCCACCAGCATCAGCGCGCCGCTGGCGTGGGCCAGCTCCGCCAGGCGCCCCACCGGGTTGACCGTGCCGAGCACGTTCGAGGCGTGGACGCAGCCCACGAGCTTCGTCCCCGGCCCGATAAGCCGCTCCGCCGCCTCCATATCCAGGGTGCCGTCCTCCCGCAGGGGGATAAACCTCAGCCTCGCCCCGGTGTCCCGGGCGGCGAGCTGCCAGGGTACCAGGTTCGAGTGGTGCTCCGACTCGGTGAGCACCACCTCGTCGCCCTCCTTCAGGTTCCTCCGGGCCCAGGCGTAGGCGACGAGGTTGATCGCCTCCGTGGTGCCCCGGGTGAAGACGAGGCCCCGGGCGTCCGGTGCACCCACGAAGCGGGCCACCTTCTCCCGCGCCTCCTCGTAGAGCCCGGTGGCCTCCTCTGCCAGGCGGTGGACGCCGCGGTGGATGTTGGCGTTGTGCCGCTCGTAGTAGCCGGTGAGGGCCCGGAGGACCTGGCGGGGTTTCTGGGAGGTCGCCGCGTTGTCCAGGTAGACCAGCGGGCGCCCGTTCACCTCCCGCCCGAGGATGGGGAAGTCCCGCCGCACCTTCCGGACGTCGTACATCCCCGCGTTACCTCCTCCCGCGGCCCCTTCTCCTCCTGCCGACCTTCACCTGCTTCGGGTTCAGGGCCACGTAGACGTAGCCGTCCTCGACACGGACCGTGTGGGTGGGGACCGGCTTGACCGCGGGCAGGCTCTTCGCCTCGCCCGTCCTCACGTCGAAGGTCGCCCCGTGGAGGGGGCACCTGATCGCGGCGTCCTCCAGCTTGCCCTCGCTGAGGTGGGCGTACTGGTGGGTGCAGATGTCCTCGAAGGCGTACAGCTCGCCCCCGACGTTGCACAGCGCCACCGGCCTGCCCTCGACCGTGTACTGCTTGACCTCGCCGGGCGGGACCTCGTCCGCGCGCGCTATCTTGTGTAACTCGGGCATCTCTCTCTCAGGCCACCCGCTCCTCGAAGCCCAGGCCGATCTTCTCCTCGATCGCCCGGTCCAGCTTCTCCTTGAGACCCTTGAGTGGGATCCTGCTCGTCACCTCGCCGAAGAACCCGAACACCACCAGCTTCTCGGCCTCGATCCGCGGGATCCCCCGGCTCATCAGGTAGAAGAGCTCCAGGTCGTCCACCTGACCGGTGGTCGCCCCGTGGGAGCACTTCACGTCGTCGGCCATGATCTCCAGGTTCGGCAGGCTTACCGCCATTGCCTCGTCGGTGCCCAGGATGAGGTTCCGGTTGGTCTGGTAGGCGTCGGTCTTCTGGGCCCCGGGCTCGACCCGGATGAGGCCGGAGAAGACGGTGAGCGACTCGTCCCGCAGGGCTCCCTTGTACAGCAGGTCGGAGTGGGCCTGCGGCGCGATGTGGTCCTGCAGGGTGTGGTGGTCTATGAGCTGGTCCTCGTCGGCGAAGTAGAGGCCGAGCATCTCCGAGTCGCTGCCGGGGGCGGTGAGCCCCGCCTCCACGTTGGTCCTGGAGAGCTGGGCCCCGAAGGAGACCACCAGGCTGTTTATGGTGGCGTCCTTCTCCGCCTGGCTGCGGATGGTGTTGAAGTGGACTACGTTGCGCGCCCAGTTCTGCAGGGAGACGTACTGCAGGCGCGCCCCCTCGCCCACGAAGAGCTCGACCGCCCCGTTGGAGAGCGCCAGCTCCTCGCCCTCCTCGGAGGCGTACTCGTCGATGTAGGTGACCGAGGCCCCCTCCTCGACGACCACCAGGGTGCGGGGCATGATCGAGCCGGCAACATCCAGCCACCGGTAGCTCTGGATGGGGACCTCCACCTCCACGCCCCGCGGCACGTACAGAAAGGAGCCGCCGCTGAACGCCGCCGCCGAGAGCGCCGCGAACTTGTCGTAGCCCTCCGGGACGAGCCTGAAGAGCCGGTCGCGCACCAGCTCCTCGTGCTCCCTGAGGGCGGTGTGCAGGTCGGTGAAGATGACGCCCCTGGCGCGCAGCTCCTCGTCTATCCGGGTGTAGGTGGTCTCGGAGTTGTGCTGCACCAGCAGCGCCGAGTTCTCCTCGCCCTCCTTTATGAGCTGCTGTACGGCGTCCGGGAGGTCGCCCTCGCGCTCGACGTCGGGGCTCGGCGCGTACGGCACGTACTCCTCAAAACGCACGTCCGAGACGTCGGTGTAACGCCACGCCTCGTCGCGCATGGTGGGCATCGGGGTCTCCTCGAAGGTGCGCCAGGCCTCAAGCCGCCTCTCCCTGAGCCACGCCGGCTCGTCCTTGAACGCGGCCAGCGCCTTTACCGCCTCGACCCCTATTCCCTTGCGTCTCAGTACCTCCGGCACGCCGTTCGTGCTCATCTACCACCTTCTCCTTCCTCGTCCTTGCGCACCACAAGCACCGGGCAGTGCGCATGCCGGACCACGCTCTCGGAGACGCTGCCCATCAGGGCCCGCCGCAGGCCGCTCAGGCCCCGGCTCCCGACCACGATGAGCCCCGCCCCCAGCTCCTCGGCCAGCGAGACGATGTTCTCCGCGGGGTTCCCCAGCCGCAGGTGTCCCTCAGCTACAGCGCCGCCGGACTCCTGGATCCTCCGAACCTCCTCGTCCAGCGTTTTTCGGGACTCCTCCTCGACCCTCACCGGGTCGAGCTCCGTGTAGGCGAAGACGCTCGGGATAGCCGGGCCCACGTGCACCACGTGCAGCTCCGAGCCGGTCTTCTGGGCGAGTTCCACCGCCACCCGGGCCGCCCGCCGGGCATGCTCGGAGCCGTCGGTCGCCAGAAGAATTTTCGTTGGGAACATCTCTCTGCCAGCCTCCATGTCCTAACGTCCTCCGAAACCGGTTCTCTTCCGCAGCGGGGCGAGCTCCTCTCCAGAGAGAGCCCGCCCCACCTGTGAGCTTCCGCCCCTAAGCGGCCTGAGAGGGCCGGGCGCTACCCGACCGAACCCTCCATCTCCAGCTGGATCAGGCGGTTCAGCTCTATCGCGTACTCGAGCGGCAGCTCCTTGGCGATCGGCTCTATAAAGCCGTTGACCACCATCTCCATGGCCTCCTCCTCGGAGAGGCCGCGGCTCATCAGGTAGAAGAGCTGCTCCTCGCCGACCTTGGAGACGGTCGCCTCGTGCTCGGTGTTGACCTTCTTCTCCTCGATCTCGATGTACGGGTAGGTGTCCGTGCGCGCCTTCTCGTCCAAGAGGAGCGCGTCGCACTCCACCCGGCTCTTGGAGTTCACGGCCCCCTCGTGCACCTTCAGGAGCCCGCGGTAGGTGGCCCTCCCGGTCCCCTTGGAGATGGACTTGGAGGTGATCAGCGAGGAGGTGTTGGGCGCTACATGTACCACCTTGCCGCCCGCGTCCTGGTGCTGGCCGTCTCCCGCGTAGGCGACCGAGAGGATCTCGCCGCGCGCTCCCTCGCCCATCAGGTAGACCGCCGGGTACTTCATGGTGACCTTGGAGCCGAGGTTGCCGTCCACCCACTCGATGGTGGCGTTCTCGTATGCCACCCCGCGCTTGGTCACCAGGTTGTAGGTGTTGTGAGACCAGTTCTGGATGGTCGAGTAGCGGATGCGGGCGTTCGGCTTGGCGATGAGCTCCACCACCGCCGAGTGCAGCGAGTTGGTGGTGTAGGTCGGCGCCGTGCAGCCCTCGATGTAGTGCACGTAGGAGCCCTCATCCGCGATGATGAGGGTCCGCTCGAACTGGCCCATGTTCTCGGCGTTGATCCGGAAGTAGGCCTGCAGCGGTATGTCCACGTGCACCCCCGGCGGCACGTACACGAAGGAGCCGCCGCTCCACACCGCGCTGTTGAGGGCCGCGAACTTGTTGTCGTCGGGCGGGATGACGGTGCCGAAGTACTCGCGCACCAGCTCCTCGTGCTCCCTGAGACCGCCGTCCATGTCCAGGAAGACGACGCCCTGCTTCTCCCACTCCTCCTTGAGGTTGTGGTAGACGACCTCGGACTCGTACTGG
>JADDKG010000287.1 GCA_020253895.1 Rubrobacter sp. | reverse complement strand
TCGCCCACCAGGATCACGTCCGGGTCCTGGCGGAGGACGTGCCGGAGCGCCGCGGCGAAGCTGCGGGTGTCCGAGGAGACCTCTCGCTGGTTGACGATGCACCGCTTGTGCCGGTGCAGGAACTCTATAGGATCCTCGATGCTCATGATGTGGCCGCTGCGGGTCTCGTTTATCCGGTCGATCATGGCGGCGAGGGTGGTGGATTTTCCGCTGCCGGTGGGACCGGTGACCAGAACGAGCCCCCGCGGCTTCTCGGTGAGGGACTCCACGGCCGCCGGCAGCCCGAGCTTGTCGAGGCTCTTTATCTCGTGGGGGATGGCCCGGAAGGCTGCCCCCAGCGCCCCCCGCTGGAAGTAGACGTTGACCCGGAAGCGGGCGGCGCCGGGTACCGAGTAGGAGAAGTCCAGCTCCCAGTCGTTCTCCAGCCGCCGCCGCTGCTCATCGGTGAGGATGTCGTAGACGAGGTCGCGAGTGGTTGCCGGGGTGAGGGAGGGGTGGTCGAGCGGCCGGACGTCCCCGTCCACCCGGATCACCGGCGGGCTGCCCGCCGTAAGGTGCAGGTCGCTGGCCCCGGCCTCGAGCATCTCGATCAGGAAGTCCCCGAGCCCGTTCTCCGCTATCGTGCCGCTCATACCACCGTCCTCAACGCTTCCTCTACCGTCGTTATCCCGCGGGCGGCCTTGAGCAACGCGTCCTCGCGCAGCCGCACCATCCCCGCGTCCTCCGCGGCCCGGGAGATCTCTGCCGTGGAGGCGCGGCGCAGGACGAGCTCTCCCACCGCCTCGTCCACCATCATCAGCTCGTAGATCCCGATCCTGCCCCGGTAGCCGGTCCCGCCGCACCACTCGCAGCCCACCGCCCTGTAGAACCCGAGCTCCTCCTCGGGCAGCAGCCCGAAGGGGAAGCCGATGCTCTCCAGCAGGCCCTTCTCCAGCTCCTGCGGCTCCCGGCACCGCTCGCACAGCCTGCGGGCGAGCCGCTGGGCGATCACGCAGTCCACCGCGGAGGCGGTCAGGAAGGGCTCCACCCCCATGTCCGTCAGGCGGGTGAGCGCCCCCGGGGCGTCGCTGGTGTGCAGGGTGGCCAACACCAGATGCCCGGTCAGCGCGGACTCCACCGCGATCTTGGCCGTCTCGTGGTCCCGGATCTCCCCGATCATCACGATGTCCGGGTCGCTCCGCAGGATGCTTCTGAGGGCCGAGGCGAAGCTCAGGCCGATGCGGGGGTTGACCTGGATCTGGTTTATCCCCTCGATCCTGTACTCCACCGGGTCCTCCACGGTGATGATGTTTTTCTGGGGGCTGTTGAGCTCGGCGAGCGTGGCGTACAGGGTTGTGGACTTGCCGCTGCCGGTGGGGCCGGTGACGAGCACCGCCCCGTACGGCCTGCGGAAGACGCCCTCGTAGCGGCGGTAGAGCTCGGGGGAGAGCCCGAGCTCCGGCAGCCGCGCGGCGGCGTGGGAGTTGTCCAGCAGCCGCAGCACCACCTTCTCCCCGTGGACGGTGGGCAGCGAGGCCGCCCGGAAGTCCACCTTCTGCTCCCCGATCCTTACGGAGAACCGCCCGTCCTGCGGCAGCCGCCGCTCGGCGATGTCCAGCCCGGCGACGAGCTTGAGCCGGGAGACGACCCCGCTCTGCAGCCTGTGGGGGATGGACATGACCTCCCTGAGCAGCCCGTCCACCCGGACCCTCACGGCGAGCCTCCCCGGGCGCGGCTCGAGGTGGATGTCCGAGGCCCCGTCGGAGATGGCCTGCTGCAGGATGGAGCTCACCAGCCGGATGACGGGCCGCTCCTCGGCGCTGGCCCCGATCCCGAGGTCGAGGTCGTCCTCCTCCGCGCCCTCCTCCTCGCCCGCCGCCTCCCGCAGGATGCCGGTGACCTTCTCGTCCACGGCGAAGAGCTTTATCTGGAGCCTGCGGATGGCCTCCTCGGTCGCGACCGCCGGGGTGACGGGGTAGCCGGAGAGCATCCGCAGGTCGTCGAGCGCCTGCAGGTCCGTCGGATCGGCGAGGGCGGCGACGAGCCTCCCGCCCTCCAGCCGCAGCGGGAGCGCCTTGTGGCGGCGCAGCACCTTCTCCGGGACGAGACCGAGGGCGGCAGGGTCCACATCCCGCTCTGAGGGCTCCACGTACTCGAGCCCCAGCCGCCGCGCCCGGGCCCGCGCCAGGTCCTCCGCCGAGATGTACCCGAGCGAGATGAGGATCTGACCGAGATCCCTGGGGTCGTGCTTCTGGGCCTCGACCGCCCGGTGCAGCTGCTCCTCGGTGAGGCTGCCCTCCGAGAGGAGTAGGCTCCAGACGCTGCGGTTTCTCTCCCTGCCCCCGGTGGTGGCTCCTGCTGCCATCGTCTCCTTCGGTCTTTTCCGCCGTCCGGCGCACAGAGGCTTTGCCTCAAGCGAGACCAGAGACCCCTCCCGTTTTTTGCGGACCGGCGCTCTCCTTCTCCGTGCACAGGGGGTTATCGGTGGGGGAGGGGGCTTTCTTTAGGGCGCATCCTCGAAAAACCTTGTCTTCTGTGATCCCTTTCACGAACCGTCCGGTCCTTACCGTAAAGGTTCTCTTCCCCCCCGTCCGATAACCCCTCCTGCGTAGGACGCCAGCGAGACTGTGGACCGGCGGAGGAAGATGGAGACGAGCGGCAACGGCGCGGAGGCGAGGCGGGATCTCCCGCACATCGACGGGCTGCTGGAGGAGATGGTGGCCGTGGGGGGGAGCGACCTGCACCTGAAGGTGGGCTCCCCGCCGGTGGTGCGGGTGGACGGGCTGCTGCGGCGGATGGAGGGCTTCGGCGTTCTCGCCCCGGAGCACACGGTGGAGGTGCTCTCCCAGGTTCTTCCCGCCGCCCTCGCCCGGGACTTCGAGGTGGAGGGGGAGGCGGACTTCTCGTACTCGGTCGAGGGGCTGGGGCGCTTCCGGGTCAACGCCTTCCGCCAGCGCGGCTCTGTGTCGCTGGCGATGCGGTTCGTCCCGGTTGAGGTGCCGCGATTCGAGGAGCTGGGGCTGCCCGAGGCGGTGGGCCGGCTGGCCCGCGAGGAGCGGGGCATCGTCCTGGTGACCGGCACCACCGGCAGCGGCAAGTCCACAACCCTCGCCGCCATGATCGACCTCATAAACCGCTCGGAGGCCCGGCACATCGTGACCGTGGAGGACCCCATAGAGTTCCTGCACCGGGACCGCAGGAGCATCATCAACCAGCGGGAGGTGGGGATGGACACCGCCTCCTTCTCGCGGGCGCTGCGGCGGGTCCTGCGGCAGGACCCGGACGTTATCCTGATCGGGGAGATCCGGGACGCCGAGACCGCCCAGATAGCCCTCTCCGCCGCGGAGACCGGCCACCTGGTGCTCTCCACCCTGCACACGGTGGATGCCACCGAGACGGTCAACCGGATGATAGACCTCTTCCCGCCGCACGAGCGGGTGCAGGTCCGCTCGATGCTGGCCGGCACCCTGCGCGGCATCGTCGGCCAGCGGCTCCTGCGGGCGAAGAACGGCGGGCGGGTGGCCGCCTGCGAGGTTCTGGTCGCCACCGGCAGGATACGGGACTTCATCCTGGACCCGGCGAAGACCGGCCAGATACAGGAGGCCATCGCCGAGGGGGGCTACTACGGGATGCAGACCTACGACCAGGCGCTCCTGGAGCTGGTGCGGGAGGGGAGGGTGGACTACGAGGAGGCGGTGCGGGCCTCGAGCCAGCCGCAGAACTTCCGGCTGATGGTCCGTTCCCTGGAGGTCTAGGCGCCGCCCCGGATGGTGTATGCTTCATCGCGGAGAAGAAGATAGGACGGTGTCCCACTCTTCGCACGGGAGGAGCGTGGCCATATCCCATGAGAGATGAGCGTCTGCGGAAGCTAGCGCGGCTGCTGGTCGAGTACTCCATAGGAGCCCGGGAGGGGGAGCAGGTGCTCCTCTCCGGCGGGGTGGCGGCGGGGCCCCTGATCCGGGAGGTCTACACCAGCCTTCTGGAGGCGGGGGCCATACCCTTCGTGCACGCCGCCCTGCCGGGCCTCCAGGAGCGCTTCTTCGAGCACGCCCGGGAGCTTCACTACCAGAAGACCCCGCCCATGGTCCGCTCGCTCTACGAGCAGGCCGACGCGTTCGTGAACATCCTCGCGCCCTCCAACACCCGGGCTCTGGCCGGGGTGGACCCCTCCAAGCAGCAGGCCCTGAGCCGCCGGGACAAGGAGCTCTCGGATATGGTCCTGAAACGGGACCGCTGGGTGCTCACCCTCTTCCCCACGGACGCGCTGGCCCAGGAGTCGGAGATGGGCCTCGAGGAGTACGAGGACTTCGTCTTCGCGGCGATGGCGCTCGAGGAGGAGGACCCGGTGGCCTTCTGGCGCGAGAAGTCCCGCAGGCAGGAGCAGCTCAAAGAGCGGCTGGAGCGGGCCCGCGAGATCCGGATCACCGGCCCCGGGACGGACCTGACCCTCTCGGTGGAGGGCCGGACGTTCGTGAACTCCGCCGGGACCCACAACATGCCCTGCGGCGAGGTGTTCACCGGGCCGGTGGAGGACTCGGCCAACGGCCACATCTACTTCGGGGTGCCGGTGGCGGTTGCCGGCCGGGAGGTCTCCGGGGTCCGGCTGAGGTTCGAGAACGGCCGGGTGGTGGAGGCCAGCGCGGAGAAGGGTGAAGAGTACCTCCGCTCGATGCTCGATGCCGACGAGGGCGCCCGCTACCTGGGGGAGCTGGGCATAGGGACCAACTACCACATCCCCCGCCCCACCCGGAACATCCTCTTCGACGAGAAGCTGGGCGGGACGGTTCACCTGGCGCTGGGCCGCTCCTACGAGGCCACCGGCGGCAAGAACTCCTCCAGCATCCACTGGGACCTCATCTGCGACCTGCGCGGGGGCGGCGAGATCCGCGCCGACGGCGAACTGATCCAGAAGGACGGCCGCTTCGTCGGCCTGGAGCTGGGGTGAGTCCCATGCCCGCCGGCGAGATGACCCTGAGGGTGGCCAACGTCCGCGACGAGAAGGAGCTTGAGCTGATCCGCGACGTGCTCGACGAGCTGGGCGCCGAGTACGAGTACCTGGGCTCAGAGCCGGAGGACAGCTTCCCCCAGACGGCCTACTTCGAGCTCTCCGCCGAGCTGGCCGACGACGCAGAGGATATCCTGGCCCGGCTCTCCACGGAGCACGGCTTCGACGCCGAGATCCTGGACTGAGCCCCTTTCTCTGCGGGTTTATACTGGGACGGTCGTAACGTCGGGGTTACTAGAAGGTGCGAAAAGTGACGAACTCGTCCTCCGCGAACGGGCTGCGCTACGACACGGTGTTTCTGGACGTGGACGGGACGCTGCTGTGGGTGGAGCTGGACATCGAGGGCTACGTGAGGGATCTCGCGCCCTACGCCCGGGACGGCGCGCTCACCGTCGAGCGGGCGGCAGGCCCGCTGCGGGAGGGCGTGAGGACGCACATCGCGGAGAACATCAAGTACCGGACCGCGGGTGAACTCAACGAGTTCAGGCGGCGCAACGCGCTGGAGACCGCCCGGAGGCTCGGCGTGGAGGCCCCGCCGGAGGTGATCACCGCTGCGGCGGAGCGCAGGATCTCCTTCCGGCCCTATCCCGAGTCGGAGGAGGCGCTGCGTGGTCTGCGAAAGCTGGGGGCCCGTCTGTACGTAGTCTCCAACTGGGATGTGCTGCTGGAGGAGGTACTGCGGGACCTTGGCTGGCTCGGGTACTTCGAGGGCGTGGTCGCCTCGGCGGTCGTGGGCCGCGAAAAGCCTGACCCGGGGATCTTCGAGGAGGCTCTGCGCCGCAGCGGGGCGGCGCGCGAGCGCACCGTGCACGTGGGCAACGACCCGGTGGCGGACGTCGAGGGGGCGAGGTTGGCCGGGATAGACGCCGTGCTGGTGGACCGGCGGGGCGGCGGGGGGCATCCGCAGGCCTCTTACGTAGTCTCCGACCTGCGGGAGGTCCTGGAGATAGTGCGGGGCCGGAGTTGACCGAGGCCTACCCTCCCCGGGGCCGGGTTGACCGGGAGAGGATCAAGCGCGCGGTGCGCGAGATACTGGTGGCCATCGGGGAGGACCCGGAGCGGGAGGGGCTTCTGGGGACACCGCAGAGGGTCGCAGAGGCCTACGAGTACCTCTTCTCCGGGCTCAGGGAGGACCCGCTCCGCCACCTAGAGGTCGGCTTTATGGAGGACTACCGGGACCTCATCCTGGTCCGGGACATCTACCTCGCCTCGCTCTGCGAGCACCACCTGCTGCCGTTTATAGGGAGGGCCCATGTGGCCTACGCCCCGAGGGGCAAGGTGGTGGGGATCTCCAAGCTCGCCCGGCTGGTGGAGGGCTACGCCCGCCGGCCCCAGCTGCAGGAGCGGCTGACCTCCCAGATCGCCGACGCGCTCTACGAGGGGCTCGGCTCGCGCGGGTCGCTGGTCATCATCGAGGCCGACCACTCCTGCATGACGATGCGGGGGGTGCAGAAGCCCGGCAGCGTCACCGTCACCTCGGCAGCGAGGGGCATCTACCGGGAGGACGGGGCGCTGCGCTCCGAGCTGACCGACCTCATCCTGCGCGGGCGGGAGATCTGAGGGCCTCCGGCAGCGCGCAGAGGGCCGCCCCGGCGATGCCGGCGTCGTTGTGCATCCTGGCGCCCGATACGGGGGTGCGGGGGCTTATGCGGTGCATGAACTTCTCGGCCTTCTTGCTGGTCCCCCCGCCGATGATGATCAGGTCCGGCCACAGCAGGTCCTCTATGGTGCGCAGGTAGGCGTCAAAGCGCTGGGCCCACTCCTTCCACTTGAGGTTCTCCCGCTTGCGGGCCGCGTCGGAGGCGATGTGCTCCGCCTCCTGCCCCCCAAGCTCGATGTGCCCCAGCTCGGTGTTAGGGACGAGGCGGCCGTCCACGAAGAGCGCGGTCCCGAGCCCGGTCCCCACGGTGATCATCAGGACGACCCCCTCCACCCCCCGGCCTGCCCCCCAGCGCACCTCGGCGAGCCCCGCCGCGTCGGCGTCGTTGATCACGCCGACCTCCCCGGTCCCCAGCCTCTCGCGCAGTGCGGCCCGCAGGTCGAAGCCGATGTTGGAGGCGTCCACGTTCGCCGCGGTCCGGATGACGCCGTCCTTTATGACGGCGGGGAACCCGCACCCCACCGGGCCCTCCCAGCCGAACCTCCCGGCGAGGGAGGCTATGGTCTCCACGATAGCCTCCGGCGTGGAGGGTTGCGGGGTCTCGATGCGGACCCTTTCGGCCAGAAGCTCCCCCGTCTCCACGCTCACCGGGGCGCCCTTTATGGCCGAGCCCCCCACGTCTATGCCGAGTACCTCCATGCCACCTCCAGAGAAAGAGGGATCCCCGCGCGGACATTCTAGTGCGCCGGCGGGGGGAAGGCCACGGCCGGGGAGAGGACCCGGACGAGGACCCGCTCCCCGGGTTTTAGGCGCCGGGAGCCAGGGAGGCGGGCCTCCAGCCCCTCCCCGCCGGGGAGCCGCAGCCGGACGAGCTGGTCGTGGCCGTAGAACTCCCGCTCCAGGACCACGGCCCGCCCGGCGGGGGAGGGCTCGACCGAGAGCTGCTCGGGGCGGAGCATCAGCTCCACCTCCCCGGACGCCTCGCCGCGCAGGGGTACCTCCCCGAGGGCGCAGCTGGCCCGGCCGCCGCGGGCCGTGGCGGGGAGGAGGTTCGCCTCCCCGACGAACTTTGCCACCCGGCGGTCGGCCGGCCTCTCGTAGAGCTCCTCCGGGGCCGCCGTCTGCGCCACCTTTCCGCCGAACATCACCGCCACCCGGTCGGCGAGGCTCAGGGCCTCCTCCTGGTCGTGGGTCACGAACACGGCGGTGGTTCCGGCGGCGTCCAGGATCCGGCGCATCTCCCCCCGGACCTCCGCCCGGAGGGTTGCGTCCAGGTTGGAGAAGGGCTCGTCCAGCAGGACCACCGCCGGCTCCGGCGCGAGCGCCCGGGCGAGGGCCACCCGCTGCTGCTGGCCGCCGGAGAGCTCGTGGGGCATCCGGTCCTCGAGCCCCTCGAGGCGGGTCAGCCGGAGCACCCCGGCCAGCCGGGCCTCGCGCTTTCCGTCCCTCCCCAGCCCGTAGGCCACGTTCTGCCGGACGGTGAGGTGGGGGAAGAGGGCGTAGTCCTGGAAGACCATCCCCACCCTCCGGCGCTCGGGCGGGACAAAGGTCCCGGGGGCGGCCACCGGGCGGCCGGCTACCTCTATCCTCCCCTCGTCGGGGGGTTCGAAGCCGGCGATCAGGCGCAGCGTCGTGGTCTTCCCGCAACCGGAGGGGCCGAGGAGCGCCAGGATCTCACCGCGCCCCACCTCGAGGTCCAGCCCGCCGACCGCCCGCACCTCCCCGTAGCGGCGGACGACCCCCTCCAGGCGGACCATGGCGCTCACCGGACGCGCTCCCTGATCGTCAGCAGGTACATCGGGATTGCGGAGATCGCGATCAACAGCAGCGCCGGGGCGGCCGCCCGGGCGAAGAAGGCGTCGCTGGTGGCGCTCCAGATCCTGGTGGCCAGCGTCTCGAAGCCCGTGGGGCTGAGCAGCAGGGTAGCGGGGAGCTCCTTGAGGGTGGTCAGGAAGACCAGCGCCGCCCCGGCCAGGATGCCCGGCGCGGCCAGCGGCACGCTCACCGTCGCGAGGGTCGCGGCCCGCCCGCGGCCCAGGCTACGGGCCGCCTCCTCCACGCTGGGTTTTACCTGCAGCAGCGCCGAACGGGTGGCCCCGACCGCCTGCGGCATGAAGTGGACCGCGTAGGCGAACACGAGCATCGCCAGCGTCTGGTACAGGACCGGCGCGTAGTTGGCCCCGAAGAAGACCAGCGAGAGCGCGAGGGCTATCCCGGGCAGGGCGTACCCGAGGTAGGCCAGCCGCTCCACGAAGCCCGCCACCGGACCCGGGTGACGCACCGATAGCGCGGCGACCGGCAGCGCGCCGAGGGCGGTAACGGCGGCCGCGAGCGAGGCCGCCAGGACCGAGTTGGCCGCCGCGGCCCACAGCGGCTGCAGCGACTCGCCCCCCAGAAGCCCCCGGACCAGCCAGAACAGCAGCACCCCGACCGGCGCGGCGAGGGCGAGGGCCACCACCGACCCGCAGAAGAGCAGCGCCGGCCACCGCCAGCGGCCCAGTCGCGCCACCGCCGGGGGCCGGGTGGCCCCCGCCGAGCTGCGGTGGTAGGCGGCCCGCCCCCTCGTCCGGCCCTCCAGCGCCAGTATGGCCGCGGTCAGCGCCACCAGCATCAGCCCGAGGATTGCCGCCGGGGTCCGGTCGAAGGCCGAGCGGTACTGGATGTAGATCTCGCGCGAGAACGTGTCGTACTGCAGCAGCGAGACGGCCCCGAAGTCGCTCAGCGCGTACAGGGCGACCAGGATGGCCCCGGCGGCGATCCCGGGCCGCATCTGGGGCAGGGTTACCCGGAAGAACGTCTCCCACGGGCCGCGCCCCAGGTTCCTGGAGGCCTCCTCCAGCGCCGGGTCCATGCCCCGCAGGGCGCTGCGGGCGGTGAGCAGGACGTAGGGGTAGGTGAAGAGGGTGAGCGCGAGCGCCGCGCCGGGGAAGCCGTAGACCTCCGGCAGCCGCTCGACCCCGAGGGGCTCGAGCGCCCCCTGCAGCATCCCGCGCGGCCCCAGCGCGCTCACCAGGACGAACCCGCCCACATAGGAGGGGATGACGAGCGGGAGCGCCGCCAGCACCGCCCACCCCCGCCGGCCCGGCAGGTCGGTCCTGACGGTGAGCCAGGCCAGCGGTACCGCTACCGCCACCGCGGCCGCGGTGACCGTCCCGGCCAGCAGCGCGCTGCGCCCGAGCACCGCGAGCGTCTCCGGGTCGAGGAGCACCTCCTCCACCTCTCCCCAGCCGCGCTCGAAGGCCCTGATGGCGAGGTAGGCGGGGGGGAGGAGCATGGCCGCCGCGACGAGCAGCGCCGGCAGGAGCAAGGCCGCCGGAGGGCGCTCCCGTACGGCCCGGCGCCCCGCGGCCGCCCGTCCGGCAGCCATCCTAGAGCACCCCGGTCTCCCGCAGCAGCTCCAGGGTCCCCTCCAGATCGGAGAGGTCGGAGAGGTCTATCCGCGGGCTCTCTATCTCCGAGAGCGGCGGCAGCCCCTCCGCCGGCTCGACGCCCTCTATGAGAGGGTACTCGTAGGTCTCGTCGGCGAAGTACTGCTGCGCCTCCTCGGAGAGGAGGTAGCGGATGAACTCCCGGGCCGCCTCGGGGTTCTCCGCGGTGTCCAGGATGCCGGTCCCGGCGGCGAGCACGAGCGCCCCGGGGTCGCCGTTCTTGAGGAAGTAGTTGCGGGCGGGGAAGTCCTCGCCCTGCTCCTCTATGGCCCGGAAGACGTAGTAGTGGTTGACGAAGCCCACGTCCACCTCCCCGGCGCCCACCGCCTGCACGATGCTGCTGTTGTCCGGGTAGACGCTGGGGTCGTTGGCCTGGATGCCCTCCAGCCACGCCCGCGCCCTCTCCTCTCCCTCCAGCACCCGCAGGGCGGTCACGAAGGCCTGGAAGGAGCCGTTGGTGGGCGCCCAGCCGATCCTGCCCTCCCACTCCGGGTCGGTGAAGCCGTAGATGGATTCCGGAAGCTCGGAGGGGTCCAGCTCCTCCGTGTTGTAGGCGACCACCCGGGCCCGGCCGGAGGTGCCGACCCACAGCCCCTCGGGCGAGCGGAACCGCTCGCTCACCCGGCCGAGGATGTCCCGCGGCAGGGGCCTCAGGCGGCCCTCCTCGGCCAGCGCCCCGAGCGCCCCGGGGTCCTGGGCGAAGAAGAGGTCGGCCGGGCTGTTCTCCCCCTCCTCCAGGATGGTGGCGGCGAGCTCCGCGGTGTCCCCGTAGCGGACCCGGACGTCGATCCCGGAGCGCTCCTCGAACTGCTCCATGAGCGGCCCCACCAGGTCCTCGGTCCGCCCGGAGTAGACGATGAGGTTGCCCTCGCCCGGGGTGAGCGGCTCGGAGACCGTGGTCTCCTCGGCGGTGGTCTCCCCGCCGGTGGCCTCGGCGACGGTGGTCCCGCCGCCGCGTCTGGCTCCCTCCTGCTCAGGGGGCGGCTGCCCGCACGAGGCGACGACGGCCACCACGACGAGCGCAGCCCAGAGCCTCACGGCCCCTCCGAGAAGACCCATCCCTGCCTCATCCTCCCTCCGTCGTGATCCTGACGTCTTCAAACTCAACCACCACCGGTTCGGTGAAGACCCGGCCCTCGCCGCTCTCCTCGCCGTGCCGCCGGAAGTCCGGGGGCTGCAGCTCCGCCCTCAGGGTGTAGGTCCCGCTCCTGGGGATGCTGAAGTTGTTGGCGTAGTGGTAGAACTCGGCGTAGTAGAAGCGGAGGGGCTGCTCGTCCACCACCTCCCCGTTCCGGTCTATGACGTAGAGGCGTCCCTCCATCTCCGGGACGAGCAGGCCGGTCCTCCGGTCGAACGGCAGTATCTCGAGGTGGTGGGTCTCGTCGGGGGAGGGCTCCCGCCACTGCAGGTTCTGCGGGTCACCCTCCCACCAGCCCTCGGCGGGCTCGACGATGTAGCCGATCCTGTACTCCCCGACGGTCTTCTCCCCGCCCTCCTCCCGGATCTCTGCGTTTGCCACCGCGTAGGAGTCGACTATCCCCTGGTAGCCCTGCCCCCCGGCGGTCGTCTCCGCGGTGGTCCCACCCCCAGTGACCTCTCGCTCGGAGGAGACGATCTGCCGCTCCCCGCACCCGGCCGCCAGCAGCACCAGGGCCACGAGCGCGGCGACGGGGAGCAGCGGCGCGCGTCCCATCCCCATCCCCCGCATATACCCTAGCCCTCCGCCCGGACCGGCCTGGCCTGCGGCGCGGGCCTCTCCGGACGCAGGAATA
>JADDKG010000286.1 GCA_020253895.1 Rubrobacter sp. | reverse complement strand
GCCGCCTCGAAGACGCCCTCCGGGGTCCGCCGGACGGCGTTGACGCCCCCGAAGTACATGGAGGGCTCGTCGTAGACGAGCACCCGCTCGTAGGAGTCCAGATCCGCGGTCCGGGCCCCGGCCTCGTAGGCGAACAGGCCGTCCTCGGCGTGGAACCGGGGGGCCAGAACCGCCCCCTCCAGGGGCATCCCCAGGTCGACCACGTTCAGGATGGTCTGCAGGATGGCCGTGGGGATCCTGGTCGCCCCGGGCGAGCCGAGCGAGATCACGCCCTCCTCCGCGGAGGCGACGATGGTGGGGCTCATGCTGGAGACCGGCCGCTCGCCGGGGGCGAGGGCGTGGAAGCCCCTGGGGTTAAGCTCCGGCTCGCCGAGGACGTTGTTGAGCGGGATGCCGGTGCCGGGGACGACCAGCCCGGAGCCGTAGCCCATGCTGGCGGTGATGGCAACCGCGTAGCCCCCGGCGTCGGCGCAAGAGAGGTGGGTGGTGTGGGGGCCGAAGAGCCTCCTCCGCTGGAATGCGATGTGCTCCTCGGAGAGGAGCTTCCGGGCGACCTCCGCGTTGCGGGAGCCATCGGCGTAGCACTCTTCCCGGTCGAGAAGGGCGAGCCGCATCGCCCCCGCCACCACCCGCACATACTCCTCCTCCGGGAGCGAGGGCAGGTCGTACCCGGCGACGATCTTCAGCATCTGGGCCAGCGTGGCGCCCCCCGCGGAGGGCGGGCCGTTGGTGTGGATATCACCGTCCCGGTACCCGACGGTGAGGGGAGCCCGGATCTCGGGCCGGTACTCGGCCAGGTCCCTCTCGGTTATGAGGCCGCCCATCTTGCGGACGTAGGCCGAGATCCTCCGCCCCAGCTCACCCTCGTAGAAGAGGTCGGCCCCCTCCTCGCCTATGGCCTCCAGGGTGTCCGCGAGCTCGGGGAAGCGCATCTCCTCCCCCTCCTCGTAGACCCGGCCGTCCTTGTAGAAGTTCTTGCGGGTCTCCTCGGTGAGCGCGAGCACCTCCCGGGCCACCCGGAACCACATGGCGCTGGTCTTGCACAGCCGGAAGCCCTCCCTGGCTAGCCGCACCGCCGGGGCGAGCACCTCCCGGAGGGTGAGCCTCCCGTGCCGCCGCAGCAGCTCCTCCCACCCCCTCACCGACCCGGGGACCGCCACCGAGGGGCCCCCGACGATGGAGCTGACCCCGGCCCCGTAGTCCAAGAGGATGGTGTGCGGGTTGCCCCCCGCCCCGAACGCCGAGGGGGGCAGCCCCTTCCCCGGCATCACGTCGAAGAAGTCCACGACCTCCGCCCCGCCCCGCGGGGTGAGCACCAGGGCAAAGCCCCCGCCCCCGATGGAGCTCATCAGGGGCTCGGTGACCCCCACGGCCGCGGCAGCCGCCACCGCGGCGTCGACGGCGTTCCCCCCGGACCGGTAGGTCTCGGCCGCAGCCTCCGCGGCGTACGGGGTACCGGCGGCCGCAGCAAAGGCGCGGGGCGTCCCGTAGTTCTCCATAGCCAGCTATCATACCCGACCCCGACCGCTCCCGGCAGCCCGCGCCGCAGGGGGGCGGATTGGCTATCATACCCGCCAAAACGGCGGAAAGAGGTCGGGCTTTTGAGAGATCCGAGGAGAGCTAGGTCATGAGCAGGAGGTTCAACTCGGCTACGGACGAGGAGATCCGCAACGCGGAGGTCGCGGACTCCTACTTCCACCGGACGATGCGGATACTGCGGGCGAAGGGGCTGGAGAACACCCCGGTGCACGCCGAGGTGGCGTACAAGACCTCGAACCCGGACGAGTGGTTCGTGGTTGCCGGGCTGGACGAGGTGGCCAACCTGCTCTCGGACCTGGAGGTGGAGGCCCGGGCGGTACCGGAGGGCACCATCTGCGGGCCGCACGAGCCGGTGCTCACTATCTCCGGCCCCTACGGGGCCTTCGCCGAGCACGAGACGGCCATCCTGGGCTTCCTGTGCCAGGCCTCCGGGGTGGCGACCGGAGCCGCCCGCTGCCGGCTCGCCGCCGGGGAGAAGCCGGTGATCTCGTTCGGGGCCCGCAGGATGCACCCGGCGATAACCCCCATGATCGAGCGCTCGGCCTACCTGGGCGGCTGCGACCGGGTGGCGGTAGACCTCGCGGTCCAGAGGATGGGGATACCGGCCACCGGCACCCTGCCCCACGCGCTGGTTTTGATCCTGGGCTCCACCGCCGAGGCGGCCAAGGCCTTCGACGAGGTGATAGAGCCCGAGGTTCCCCGGACGATCCTGATCGACACCTTCGACGACGAGAAGTTCGGGGCGCTGCTGGCGGCGAACGCGATACCGGACTCGATCTACGCCGTCCGGCTGGACACCCCCGGCAACCGGCGGGGGGACTTCCGGGACCTCATGAAGGAGGTCCGCTGGGAGCTGGACCGCCACGGCTACGAGCACGTGAAGATCTTCGCCTCCGGCGGGATAGACGTGGACTACATCCTGTACCTGAACGAGGTGTGCGACGCCTACGGGGTTGGCGGCGCGATCTCGGACGCCCCCATGATCGACTACTCGCTGGACATCGTGGAGGTGAACGGCGAGGACCGCTCGAAGCGCGGCAAGCGTGGCGGCAGAAAGCGCCTGCTGCTGATGCCGGACGGCTCGCACCGCGTGATCCCGGCAGACGCCCCGGCCCCGGAAGGGGCCCGGGACCTCCTCCAGCCGCTGGACCCCTCCTCTCCGGTCTCTGAGGCCCGGGAGCGGGTGCTGGAGCAGCTGGCAAGCGGCCGCTACACGCTCTGAGATCCGTAAACCCGGCGAAAATCACTCATTTGCGCGATGTGTCCAGCGCCTCGGGGAAGGATAATCCTACCGTAGCCAAGCCCGGAGGAAAGGAGGAGCGATGCCGGGCCAGACTCCGGAGGAGGCGGGCGCCGGACGTCCCCTGCTCTGCCCCCTCTGCGAGGAGGGGCTCCTCAGGCCCTTCGGCGGGCGCTCGGTGCGCTGCGAGGGCTGCGGCCAGGTCCTGGGCGGGCCGCCCCTGGAAACTCTGCGCGCCATAGCGGAGCTCCCCGAAGCCCTCGGGAGCCACCCGTGCGAGTGCGGCCACCCGGAGATGCGTCTGCTGCCCGGCGGGGTCTACCGCTGCCCGGCCTGCGGCGACGAGGTCTCGCCCGCCGGAGCCCCGCCCCCGTTCTGGATGCTGCAGGGTAGGAGCGAGGCGTACCGGTGCGGCTGGCTGGACGGCCGCTACCTGAAGGGGTCCAGCTTCACCACTAACGGCGGGCTCGCCCGCTGGACCTCGCCGGGGGACCGGCTGGACTACTACCGGGGCCACCGGGACGGACACAACGCCCGGCTGGCCGCCGGAGAGGAGGACTACGGGCTACGCCCGGACGCCCCGGCCGCCTGAGCCCCGCGGGAGTCTATGACGAGGTAGTAGCTGCACTCCCCCTCCCCGGCGTTGTCGAAGCGGTGGGGCACGTCGGCGGCGAAGTAGAGGGAGTCCCCCTCCTCCAGCAGATGCTCCACCCCCCCGAGCACCGCCCGCAGCCTGCCCCGCTCCACCACCACGTACTCCTCGACCCCACTCCGGTGTGGAGGGAACTCCCCGGAGGTGGACCCTTCGGGGATGACGTTCCGGATGAACTCCACCCCCCGCCCGCCGAACCCCGGGGAGAGAAGCTGCCGCTCGAAGCCGGTCTCCGGGTCGCGCATCACCATCCGTTCCCCCCGCCGGACGACGACCACCTCCCGGCGCTCCCGCTCCCCGGCGAGCTCCGAGAGGCTCACCCCGAGCCCCTCGGCAATCCT
>JADDKG010000285.1 GCA_020253895.1 Rubrobacter sp. | reverse complement strand
GG
The DNA here is from genome assembly GCA_020253895.1 of Rubrobacter sp. Lineage (GTDB taxonomy): Bacteria > Actinomycetota > Rubrobacteria > Rubrobacterales > Rubrobacteraceae > Rubrobacter_B. The sequence goes on along the minus strand of JADDKG010000285.1, from coordinate 5,125 downwards.
AGTAGACGAGGTCGAAGCTTCCGGGCTCCAGCGGCGGGTCCCGGACGTCACCCGCGACCAGCCGTACGCCCTCTATCCCGTCCCGTCTCAGCGTCTCGCGCGCCTCCTCCACCCTGTCTGGGTCGAGCTCCAGCGCCGTAACCGTCCCCCCGCCCACGCGCATCACGAGCCCCTCCAGCCACAGCGGGGAGGCGCCTCCGGCGTAGAGAACGTCCGCCCCGCGGATGTCGCCCAGAAGATCCAGGTGCAGGTCGCAAAAAGAGATCAAATCCCGATGGTAAGCCTCGAGCTCCCGGGTGGTGAGGGGGGCTTCCCGCCCTCCCTGTATAATCTTGCGGGCCATGAAGGTGATTGTCGCAAGCAACCTCGTAAAGCACCAGGGAGACCTCCGGGTACTCTCGGGGGCCTCGCTCGCCATAGAGTCCGGGGAGAAGGTCGGGCTCGTGGGGCGCAACGGGGCCGGCAAGACCACCCTCCTCGAGATACTCGCCGGCCGCCTCCGGCCGGATGCGGGCTCGGTGGAGTACCCGGGAGGGGCCCGGGTGGGGATGACCGACCAGGGCCTCTACGCGGGAGAGCGTGGCAGGGTCACGCTGGAGGAAGAGATAGTCTCGGCGTTCAGGCCCCTGATGCGGCGCGAGGCGGAGCTTAGAGAGCTCGAGGAGCGCATAGCAGAGGAGCCTTCCGAGGAGCTCCTGGAGCGCTACGGGCGGTTGCAGGGGGAGTTCGAGCGCGACGGGGGCTACAGCTACCGGGCGCGGGCTGCCTCGGCCATCTCGGGGCTCGGGTTCGACCCCGGGGACTGGAAGCGTCCCCTGTCCTCCTTCTCCGGCGGGGAGCAGAGCCGCATAGCCCTGGCCAGGCTCCTGCTTGAGGAGCCGGATCTCCTCCTGCTCGACGAGCCTACGAACCACCTGGACCTCAAGGCCATGGAGTGGTTGGAGGACTTCCTGAAGGGGCTCTCCAGCGCGGTGCTCGTAGTCTCCCACGACCGCCACTTTCTGGACGCCGTGGCCGACTCCATACTGGAGCTTGAGGACGGGCGCCTGGAGCGCTACCCCGGCAACTACACCCGCTACGCCGCGGAGAAGGCCGCCCGGGAAGAGCGGCTCGCCCGCAAGGCCAAGGCCAACTCCGAGCGTAGGGCCCAGCTGGAGCGGTTTATCGAGAAGAACCGGGCCAAGGCCCGCAAGGCGAGCCAGGCCAAGAGCAAGCAGAAGCTCCTGGACAGGATGGAGAAGCTGGAACCCCCGAGGAGATCCCGCAGGGAGATGCGGCTGGACCTCGGCGGGGCCGCGCGCTCGGGGCGGGTGGTGCTGGAGATGGAGGACGTGGAGTACGCCCACGAGGACGGGGAGACCGTGCTCTCGGAGGCCAACCTCGTCATCGAGCGCGGCGAAAAGGTGGCGCTCGTCGGGCCCAACGGGGTTGGCAAGAGCACGCTGATGCGCCTGGCGGCCGGGGAGCTGTCACCCCGGAGGGGCAGCGTGAGCCTCGGCCACAACGTACGGCCCGCCTACCAGGACCAGCAGCTCACCGGCCTCGACGACGGGAAGACCCTCCTGCGGGAGACCATGGACAAGACCGGCCTTGATCCCGAGGACGCGCGCGACCTCCTCGGGGCCTTTCTCTTCTCCGGTGATGAGGTCTTCAAGAAGGTAGCCTCCCTCTCCGGCGGCGAGAGGAGCCGGCTCGCGCTCGCCGAGATAGTCGCGGGGGAGGCCAACTTCCTGCTCCTGGACGAGCCGACGAACAACCTGGATATCCCCTCCCGCGAGGCCCTCGAGGAGGCGCTGGCGGGGTACGGCGGGACCGTGCTCATCATCTCCCACGACCGCTACCTGCTGCGCCGGGTGGCGAGCCGCGTTATAGAGCTGGAGGGCGGCAGGCTCCACGACTACCCCGGCGGGTACGACTACTACCGCTCGCACCGGCGGGTGGAGGCCAGGGAGCCGGGCGGCAGGAGGAGGGCGCACCGGCGCCGGGTACGCCCGGGCCAGAGCCGGGAGCAGAGCGTCCTCGCCGCCCGGCTGGTGGCCGTGGAGGGGGAGATAGAGGCGGTCGAGCGGAGGATCAACCGTCTGGAGAAGGAGCTCGCCACCGCCGAACTCTACGCCGACGGCAGGCGCTCCCGCGAGGTCGTCCTGGAGCACCGGGAGCTGAAGGGCATGCTGGAGCGGCTCTACGCCGACTGGGGAGAGCTCATGGAGGAGGCCGAAGAGGCCGGCCTGTAAGGAAGGCAAAAAAGAAAGTCGGGACGAGAGGATTTGAACCTCCGACCTCCTCGTCCCGAACGAGGCGCGCTACCAGGCTGCGCTACGTCCCGACTGTCGGGATATTATAGCAGCAGGCGGAGGACTGTCAGCCGGAGGAGACGGCGATAAACCGCCGGTCCCGGCTGGCGTACTGCTCCAGGGCGTTGGTTATCGCCTCGGCCACGGCGGCCGGGTAGTAGCGGTCGGAGGCCAGCCGCCGCTCCTCCGGGTTGGAGAGGTGGAGGATCTCGATCATCACCGCCGGGATGTTGGTCTCCCGCAGGATGTCGTACGAGCGGCCGAACTCCCCGATGTCCTTTGTGCCCAGGGCCCGGCTCACCCCCCGCTGCAGATAGGCGGCCGCCATCCGTCCCCGGTGCGAGCGGTAGCCCAGCCGCTCGAAGTAGAAGGAGGCGGTGCCGCGGGCCTCCGGGTTCGGATGATAGGCGTGATGGAGCGATATGATCATCTTCGCCCCAGAGGTGTTGGCGAGAAAGGCCCGGTCGGCCTGCGAGACCCCCTCGTCGTCGCTCCGGGTGAGAAGCACCTCGCGGGCGGGCAGGATCTGGGCGAGCTCGTGGGCGACGGCCAGGTTGAGGTCGGCCTCGGAGAGGCCACCCGGGACCACGTGCCCCCGGTCGGGGCCGCCGTGGGCGGCGTCTATGACGATGGTCCCGGAGAAGAGGTCCTCCGGGAAGTAGCCGTCGTTCTTGTCCGGGATCTGATGGGTGCCCAGCGTCTGGGCGGCGTAGATGCTCAGGGTCTTGAAGACCGCGCCGTCCACCACACCGTCGGGCTGCAGCCCGGCGTTCTTCTGGAAGTCGCGCACGGCGCGGGCGGTGCGCTCGTCGAAGAGGCCGTTGACCGCGCCGGGGTCGAAGCCCAGATCGTTGAGCATCCGCTGCATCTCCATCACGTCGGCCCCCCGGAAGGGCGGCTGCCGCAGGTAGAGCAGCCTCCCCCCGGGCCGGTAGCCGGCCTCCACCAGCTCTCTCCAGGTCACCGGCCCCACCTGACCGTCGGCCAGGATACCGACCCGTTGCTGGAAGGCCCGGACGGCCAGCTCCGTCTCCTCCCGGAAGACCCCGTCTATGCCCCGGTTCCCGAGCTCGAAGCCCAGCGCCTGCAGGCGGGTCTGCAGGTCCACGACATCTCGCCCCCGGTCTCCCCTCCTGAGCGTACGCATCTCACACCCGGTATCTCGACGCCAGAGGCCCGCACCGGACACCCCAACGAGGGAGCGCCGGGTGCCTCGGCATCCCGGCGCCCGCCCGTCGAGCTATGTGCGCGGTCCTACTCCTCGACCACCCCCAGGATGTCGTCGGCGTCGAGGATCATGTAGTCCTCGCCGTTGAGGCTGATCTCGGTCCCCGAGTACTTGGCGAAGACGACGATATCGCCCTCCTTGACCTTGATGTCCTCGGCATCGCCCACCGCGATGACCTCGGCCGTCTGCGGCTTCTCCTTGGCGGTGTCGGGGAGCACGATGCCCGAAGGAGTCTTCTCCTCCCGCTCGACGAGCTTCACCAGCGCGCGCTCACCTAGAGGCTTGAACTTCATGGTGCATACCTCCTTTTGCCTGTCCTACCTTGCACTACCCCCTGGGCGTCACGAGCCCACGGATTATCCGGTGCAGATTCTACCCTTACGGTACCGGGGACGCAATTAGAGGTCGAGTTGCTCCATGAGCTGCTGCTTGGGCAGCGCCCCTACCGCCCGGCGGGTGATCTGCCCGCTCTCGAACCGGGCGATGGTGGGTATGCTGGTGACGCTGTAGTTGAGGGTGGTGTTAGGGTTGTCGTCGACGTTGATCTTGACGAACTTCACGTCCTCGCGGGACTCCGAAAGCTCCTCGAGCACCGGGGCCACCCGCTTGCACGGCGCGCACCACGGCGCCCAGAAGTCCACGATGACCGGCTTGTCAGAGTCGAGCACCTCGCTCTTGAAGGTGTCGTCGGTTACATCCTTGACCGCCATTCACCTCTCTTACCTCCGTCGCTTCGACGATGGTCCGAACCCGGCTATTCTAACACCGCCCGGGAGATCTCCTACGCCCTGTTCGCTCCCTGCTGGAAGGAGACGGTCTCGACCTTCACGGCCCCGGCAAGCTCCTGGGCCCGGCGCACGTCGAAGACCCCCGCCCCCAGGGTCTCGGCGTTGGCCGCGGCGCAGCCCGCCGCGAGCTTGACCGCCTCCGGAGGAGCGTAGTGCCGGTGCAGCAGCCCGGCCAGAAGCCCGGCGAGATAGGCGTCCCCGCTGCCGATGGTGGAGACCCGCTCGACCATCGGGGCCCGGGCCGAAAGGATGCCCTCGCGGGTGGTCAGGTAGGAGTGGCCCTCGCGGGAGGTGATGCAGGCGTGGCGGGCCCCCATCTCCACCAGCCTCGCCAGCCCCCGCAGGTAGTCCTCCTCCTCTATAAAGTCGAAGCCGACGACGCTCTCGGCCTCGTGCTGGTTGGGGCTGACGAGAGACGGGCAGGCCTTGAGGGCGGCCTTGAGCACGGTCGGCGTGGAGTCGACCACGGTGTAGAGCCCCCTCTCCCGGGCCTCCTCCACCAGCTCGACCAGAAAGCCCTCCTCCATGTTGGGTGGGAGGCTGCCGGCGAAGACCACCGCGGTGGCATACTCGAGCAGATGCTCGAAGTGCCGCCGGAACTCGGCCTGCTCCTCGGGCTCTACCTCCGGGCCGTACTCGTTGATCTCGGTCTGGGTCTGGCCCATGGGGTCTATGAGCGCGATGGAGGTGCGGGACTGTCCCTTTATCTCGATGAGGTCGAAAGGGATCGCCGCCGCGGAGAGCCCGTCGCGGATGGCGTCCCCGTTGCGCCCGCCGGCGAACCCGGTGGCGATGACCGGCACCCCGAGCGCCCG
>JADDKG010000284.1 GCA_020253895.1 Rubrobacter sp. | reverse complement strand
TGCGCACCTCCCTGGAGGAGTCCTGAGGCGGAGCGCCGTACCCTTTTTCAGGTCTCGTGCAGCCACCCGTGGAGCACCCGCTCGCGGCTCGGGCGGGGGTCCCCGGGGGAGTGCTCCCGGGTGATGCCCACCCGCCGGTAGCCGTAGGCCGCCTTGGGGGCGTTCATCACCACGCTCGCCCGCCCCGCCTCGTCCACCGTGAAGCCCCCGCAGCTTATCCGCTGGCCGTCCCGGACGAACCAGACCTCGTAGTACTCGCCGCGTCCCAGAGGCGGGAGCCCCGAGACCTCGAGCCGGACCCGCATGTTGCTCCCGGCCTCCTCCATCCGCAGCTCGCCGCGGGCCTCCGGGGCGAGCCGCGTGGGGGAGAGGGTCGCGGTCATGGCCTCTGCGGTGTCGGGCCGGTGGAGGGCGGCGTAGAGCACCCCTCCGGCCACCAGCACCACGAGGAGCGCGGCCGCCAGGGCGGGCCGGAGCAGGAGCCCGCGGCCCCGGCCTCCGGGGAGCCGCTCCCGGACGCCGGAGGGGGGACGCAGCGCGGCGGCCGCCCGCAGGGCCCGGTGTGCGGCCCGCAGGCCTTCCAGCTCCTCCCGGCATACCGGGCACTCTCTGAGGTGCGCCTCGACCTCCGCCCGCTCCTCCGGGTCGAGATGCCCGAGCAGGTAGGGCCCGAGCCTCTCGCCGGTGCGGGCGTGGGCCCCGCCGTTCATCCTTCCCCTCCCCGCTCCAGCTCCCGCCGCAGGGCCTTGAGAGCTGCGCTGGTCCGGCTCTTGACCGTGCCGAGCGGGAGGCCGGTGGCCTCGGAGATCTCCCGCTGCGTCAGGCCCCGGAAGTAGGCGAGCACGAGGACCTCCCGGTGCTCGGGGGTGAGCCGGGAGAGGGCCTCGGCCACGTCGAGGGCCTCGGGGACCGCCCCCGTCGCATCCTCCCCGGCCCGCTCGGTACCCTCTCCCTCCGCCGCCCGCGGGCGGGCCCGCCGCCGGCGGTCGAGGTCGGTGATCCGGTTGCGGGCTATCCGGTAGACCCACGTGGAGAACCTGGCCCGGGAGGGGTCGAAGGAGCCAGCGTTCCGCCAAACGGCGGTAAAGACGTCCTGCACCAGCTCCTCGGCGAGGTGTTGGTCCCCGAGCAGCCGGAGCCCGAGCGCGTAGACGAGGCCGCCGTAGCGGTCGTAGAGCTCCCCGAGAGCCCGGGCGTCCCCGGCGGCGGTGCGCCGCACCAGCTCCTCGTCCGGCGCTTTGCGGCTCTCCTGCTTGCTGGACCGTCTCCTCCGGCGCGCCACTGCGGAGCTAAGCATAGCCGCAACTACCCCGCTCCGCACGAGCGGCGCGGCCGGGCAGATTACCGCGGGCTCCACCATACGCAGGTTTATACGTCCGCCGGAGAGCCTGCGGATGTAAGGCCCTCAGCCCCCCAAAGTCTCCACCAGACGCCGCCAGAACGCGTCGCGCTCGCCGGGGACGAACTGCATGTAGAGCGAGATCCGGTCCATAACCCCCCCGTAGCGCTCCCGCAGGGCGTCCCCCAGCTCGTCCGGGGCCGCCTCTACCGCGAAGGCGGAGAGCATCTCGTCGGAGATGAGGTCCGGCAGCTCCTCCCACCGCCCGCGCCGGGCGAGCTCCGAGAGCCGCTCTCCCACCGCCTCCCAGCCGTGCACCTCTAGCACCGTGCGGTAGGTGGGGGTGGAGGCGTAGAAGGCCGCCTGGGCGCGCATGGCCTCCCGCCGGGCCTCCATCTCCTCCCGGCTCTCGCCGGTGATGACGAAGACCGAGGTGGCGAGCCGCACCTGGTCCGGGCTGCGCCCGGCCTCCCGGGCCCCGGCGGCTATCCCGGGCCGCACGACCCGCCGGACGTACTCCGGCGAGTGGAAGGGGTGGACGTGGAAGCCGTCGCACAGCTCGCCCGCCAGCCGGGCGAGCCGCTCTCCCACCCCGGCGATGTACACCGGGATCTCCGGGTGGTCTATGGGGCCCGGGTTGAAGAAGGGGGTGAGAAGGGTGTGCCGGTAGAACTCGCCCTCGAAGTTCAGCGGGGTTCCGTTCTGGAAGGCGTCCCAGATGGCGCGCAGCGCCAGGATGTACTCGCGCAGGCGGGCGACGGGCCTCCCCCAGGGCATCCCGAAGCGGCGGGTGATGTGGGCCCTGACCTGGGTACCGAGCCCCAGGATGAACCTGCCCTGGGAGAGCTCCTGCAGGTCCCAGGCGGTCTGGGCCATCTCCATCGGAGAGCGGGAGAAGGCTATGGCCACCGAGGTGAGAAGCTGGATCCTCTCCGTCGTGCTCCCCGCCACCGCCAGCGGGATAAAGGCGTCGTGCTTTGTCTCGCTGGTCACCAGGCCGCCGAAGCCGAGCCCCTCTGCCGCCCGGGCCACCTCCCCGACCCGCCGGAGGTAGCCGCCCTCCACCCCGAGCCCGACGTCGAGCTTCACCGTCTCCCCGCTCACGGGATGAGGAGGAGCTTGCCGGTGGTCCTGCGGCCCTCCAGGTCGGCGTGGGCCCTCGCGGCCTCGGAGAGCGGGTAGGTTCCCCCTATCCTGACCTTGAGGGTGTTGTTGCCGATCCAGGAGAGGATGCTCTCGGCCCGCCAGAGCAGCTCCTCCTGGGTGGCGGTGTAGTGGGCCAGCGAGGGTCGGGTGACGAAGAGACCGCCCTTCTGGTTCAGGACCTGCAGGTCCACCGGGGGCACCGGCCCGCTGGACTGCCCGAAGAGCACCATGTATCCGCGCAGCCGCAGCACGTCGAGCCCCCCGTCGAAGGTGGCGCGCCCCACGGAGTCGTAGACGACGTGCACCCCCTGGCCGCCGGTGATCCTCATGGTCTCCTCGACGAAGTCCTGCTCGGTGTAGAGGATGACCTCGTCGGCCCCGGCCTCCCTGGCGAGCCGGGCCTTCTCCTCCGTCCCCGCGGTCCCGATAATGGTGGCCCCGCGCATCTTGGCCATCTGGACGAGCAGGAGCCCGACGCCCCCGGCGGCGGCGTGCGTCAGCGCGACGTGCCCCTCCTCCAGGGGGAAGGTGCTGTGGGTGAGGTAGTGGGCCGTCATCCCCTGCAGCATCGCCGCCGCGGCGACCCGGGCCTCGACCAGGGTGACGTTCACCGGGACCAGCCGGTCGGCCGGGACCACGGCGTACTCGGCGTAGGCCCCTCCCGGGGCGCTGGCGAAGGCCACGTAGTCCCCGACCGAGAACCCCTCGACCCCCTCGCCGACGGCGTCCACCCGGCCGGCGCCCTCCTGCCCCACTATGAAAGGGGTCTCCTTGGGGTAGAGGCCCTTGCGGTGGTAGACGTCGATGAAGTTCACCCCGCAGGCCTCGAGCCGGACCCGCACCTCGCCGGGGCCGGGCTCCGGCGTCGGCACCTCCTCGTAGCGCAGAGCCTCGGGACCCCCGGGCTCGTGGACCCTAACGGCCTTCATCCCCTGTCCGCCCTCCCCTCTGTGGTGGTCCTCCTGTGACCCGGCCATTTTACCGCGGGGCGGGCTTTTCTTTTGCCGGTTGTGGGGGCGCGTGGTAACCTCGGGTCTGACCCGCAGGCTACTCGTCTTTAGGTGGGCCGGATGGAGATCTCACGCCGCACCACGGTCGACGGCCGCTACGCCGTGCTGGAGCGGCTCGGCGGCGGCGGGATGGCCGAAGTCTTCCTGGCCCACGACCGGGTGCTCGACAGGGACGTCGCCCTGAAGGTGCTGCGGGAGGCCTACGCCGCAGACGCGGAGTTCGTGGAGCGCTTCCGGCGCGAGGCCCGCAGCGCCGCCGCGCTCTCGCACCCGAACATCGTCTCTATCTACGACCACGGCAAAGCCGGTGACGGCACCTACTACATAGCCATGGAGCACGTCCCGGGCGGGACGCTGAAGGAGAGGATCCTGAAGGAGGCCCCGCTGCCCCCGGAGGAGGCTGCCCGCACGGCCCTGCAGGTGGCCCGGGCGCTGGAGGCGGCACACCGGCGCGGCATCGTCCACCGGGACATAAAGCCCCAGAACATCCTCCTCGGCGCCTCGGGGGAGGCGAAGGTCGCGGACTTCGGGATAGCCCGGGCGATCTCAGAGGCGACGATCTCCGGTACGAGCCTGGTGCTGGGTACGGTGGGGTACATGTCGCCGGAGCAGGCGATGGGCCGCCGCGCCGGCCCCCGGAGCGACCTCTACTCGCTGGGGGTGGTGCTCTACGAGATGCTCGTGGGGAGCCTCCCCTACGAGGCGGATACCCCGGTGGCGGTGGCGGTCCGCCACATCCACGAGCCGCCGCGCCACCCCCGCCAGGCAAACCCGGCGGTGCCGGAGGCTCTGGACGCCATAACCGTGCGGCTGCTGGCTAAGGACCCGGAGGACCGCTACCCGGAGGCGGCGGCGCTGGCCTCCGACCTGGAGCGCTTCCTCTCCGGGGAGGAACCTCTCGAGGCCACCCGGCGCATGGCCCCCGTGCCGCCCGGCGGGCGCCGGCGGAGGCGGCGGGCCCTGCGCGGGGCGGTGGCCGCCGGCGCCCTCGCCCTGCTCGCTGCAGGGGCGGTGTGGACCGCGGCGGTCGCGCCCTGGTGGGAGGACGGCGCCGTCCGGCAGGCGGTGAGGACCCCCGACGCTGCTGGCCCCGGCGGGATGCCGGCTCCGGCGGCGGAGAAAGACCGCTCCTCCCCGAAGGAGGACGGAGGCTCCGGGCGGGTCGTCGTGGTCCCCGCCGCCGTGGACGAGCCCCGGGAGGACGGCTCGGGCGAGGCACGCGAGGAGGCGCCGGCCCCCCCAGATGAGCCACGGGAGGCCGCTCCCAGAGGGAGTGCTGCCGCGGAGGACCGGCCGCAGCCGCAGCAGGAGGAGCCTCCTCCGGCGCGGCCGCAGCCCGCTCCGGCCCCCCGTCCTGCCCCTGCACCCGCCCCGCAGCCGGCCGCTCCGGCTCCCGCACCCGCCCCGCAGCCGGCGGACGACGGGCCGCCCTCCGGCGGCGAGATCGCTGACCAGGTCCTGCAGGAGGTGGGCATCGAGGACTGACCCTTCCCGCTCTGGTATAGTCCGGCGGGGTAGAGGTCTTGGGAGGAGGTCAGAAACATGCCCACGGTGCGTGAGGCGACCCTCGAGCTTCTGCGCGAGCTCGGGATGACGACCATCTTCGGCAACCCGGGCTCCACCGAGCTGCCCTTTCTCAGGGACCTGCCGGAGGACTTCCGTTACGTGCTGGCGCTCCAGGAGGCGAGCGCCCTCTCCATGGCAGAGGGCTACGCCCGGGGTACGGGCAACGCCGCCCTCGTGAACTTGCACACCGCCCCGGGGCTGGGGAATGCCATGGGCGCCCTGGTCACCGCCTACCACAACAAGACTCCGCTGGTGGTGACCGCCGGACAGCAGCACCGGGGGCATCTGGCGCTGGAGCCGCTGCTCTCCGGGCGGCTCGTGGAGCTGGCCCGCCCGTACGTGAAGCGAAGCCACGAGCCGGCCCGGGCACAGGACGTCCCGCATGAGCTGCTGCGGGCCTACCATACCGCCCGGCAACAGCCCTCCGGGCCCGTCTTCCTCTCCATCCCAATGGACGACTGGGAGGCCGGGACCGAGCCGCCGCAGCCCCGGGAGGTCTCCTACCGCACCGCCCCCGACCCCGGCGCCCTCCGGCGGGCCGCCGCGGTGCTGCAGGAGGCAGAGCGCCCGGCCATCGTCGCCGGGCCCGGGGTGGCCCGCTCGGGGGCCTTCTCCGGGGTGGTGGCGCTCGCCGAGCGGCTGCGGGCCGAGGTGTGGCAGGACGGGGTGGCCGCGCTCGCCGGGTTCCCGCAGAGCCACCCCCTCTTCCGCGGCGTCCTTCCCTTGGCCCAGCGGCCGGTGGCCGAGACCCTCTCCCCCTACGACGCGGTGCTGGTGCTCGGGGCCCCGGCCTTCACCTACTACCCCTACCTGCCGGGGCCGGTGGTCCGGGAGGGGACGGCGCTCGTCCAGATCACGGAGGACCCCGAAGAGGCGGCCCGCGCCCCGGCCGGGACGGGCATCGTGGGGGACGTAGGGCTGGCCGCCGAAGGGTTGCTGGAGCTCCTCCCGGAGACTCGGCGGCCTTCTCCCCCGCCGGGGGAGCGGCCTCCCGCCCCCGAGCCCTCCACGCCGATGAGCGTGGACTACGTCATGCACACCATCGCGGAGCTCCTGCCCGAGGGGGCCGCCATCGCCGACGAGTCTGCCTCCAGCAAGCCCGTGCTCTACCGGCACATCCGGGCCGACGACCCGCTCGGCCACCTCACCTCCGCCGCCGGTGGCCTAGGCTTCGCCATGCCCGCCGCGGTGGGGCTCGGCCTGGCCCTGCCCGACCGCAAGGTGGTCTGCGTGATCGGGGACGGCTCCAGCATGTACTCCATCCAGTCCCTGTGGACCGCCGCCAGGTACGGGGTGGGCCTGGCCGTGGTGGTCATCAACAACCGGGGCTACTCCATCCTCAAGAGCTTCCGGGACCTCATGGGCCTCGGCCCGAACGTTCCTGGGCTGGACCTCCCCGGCATCGACATCGTCCGGATAGCCAGCGGCTTCGGCTGCGCCGGTGAGAGGGTGGAAGAGCCCGACGAGCTCCCGCAGGCCCTCAAGCGGGCCTTCTCCTCGGACGCCCCCTACGTGGTGGACGTCCTGGTGGATACCGCCGTCCCCCGGATGGGGGGCTGAACTCCGGCGCGCCACCTCTTGTAAACGTTTCCGTAAACGATTACACTGGGATGGTGGCTACGATCAGGGACGTTGCGCGGGAGGCCGGGGTGTCGGTGGCGACGGTGTCGCGGGTGTTCGGGGGCGGGGGGGTGAGCGCTGGGGCGCGGGAGCGGGTGCTCGAGGCCTCCCGGCGGCTGGGCTACCGGCCGAACGCCGTGGCGCGGGCGCTGCGGGTGGAGGCGACCCGGACGTTGGGGCTGGTGATCCCCAACGTCATGAACCCTTTCTTTACGGCGGTGGCCCGGGCGGTGGAGGATGCGGCCCGGGAGCGGGGCTACAGCCTGATACTGGGGAACACCGACGAGGACCCGGAGAAGGAGGCCCGCTATCTGGAGGTCTTGCTCGAGAAGCGGGTTGACGGGATCGTCATAAGCCCTGCGCGGGCGGCCTCTCCGCATCTGGAGGAGGTGGAGCGGTCCGGGGTGCCGGTGGTCTTTCTGGACCGGTACG
>JADDKG010000283.1 GCA_020253895.1 Rubrobacter sp. | reverse complement strand
TGCGCGCCGGACATCTGCTGCGAGGTACGCAAGGTGGAGCCGCAGCGGCGGTGGCTCGCCGGCTTCGACGCGTGGGTCACCGGGATCCGGCGGGACCAGACTGCGCAGAGGGCAGAGACCCCGGTCGTCGGCTGGGACGAGTTCTTCGGGGTGTTCAAGATAGCCCCGCTGGCCTCCTGGAGCAGGGAGCAGGTCTTCGGGTATGCCGAGGAGCATGGGGTCCCGCTCAACCCCCTGCTCTTCAAGGGGTACGCGAGCATCGGCTGCGAGCCGTGCACCCGTCCCGTCCGGGAGGGCGAGGACGAGCGCGCCGGCCGGTGGCCGGGGATGGAGAAGACGGAGTGCGGGCTGCACATAGTGAACGGGAAGGTGCGTCGTGCGGTTTCTTAGAGAGGGGCAGAGGCTCAACCAGGTAGAGAAGTGGAAGCTCGAGCGGCACCCGCTCGATGTGCGCCGGGCGGTGCTCGAGGTGTACTCCAAGGAAGGGGCCGAGGCCATAGACCGGGTCCCCGGGGAGCACGAGCGCCTCAAGTGGGTCGGGATCTACCCGCAGAACCAGGGCGGCAACAACTTCATGCAGCGGATAAAGGTCCCCGGAGGCAGGCTCACCCCCGAGCAGGCGAAGGTCATCGGGAGGATAGCCCGGGACTTCGCCCGCGGTCCCGAGCCCAACCCGCACTTCGGCAACAACTTCCTCGACATCACCACCCGCCAAGACGTGCAGGTGCACTGGATCCAGATAGAGGAGGTGCCCGAGATCTGGCGGCGGCTGGAGGAGGTGGGGATGACCACCGTGCAGGCGTGCGGAGATTCGGCCCGCAACGTCCTGTGCTGCCCGGTCTCGGGGCTCGACCGGGAGGAAGCCTTCGACGCCTACCCGGCGGCGCAGGCCATCACCGCCTACTTCGTCGGCAACCGGGAGTACGCCAACCTGCCGCGGAAGTTCAAGATGAGCGTCACCGGCTGCCTCGAGGACTGCGCTCAGGCCGAGATCAACGACATCGGGATGCTCCCGGCGCGCCTGGAGGACGGGACGCTCGGGTTCAACGTGCGGGTCGGCGGGGGGCTCGGCGACGGCCCCAGGATGGCCTCAGACATCGACGTCTTCGTGCTGCCCGAGGAGGCGGTCGAGGTCACCCGGGGCATCGCCCAGGTCTACGGCGAGCTCGGAAACCGGGAGAACCGTTGGATCAACCGCCTGCGCTACCTGGTGCAGGAGCTCGGGCCGGAGGGCTTCCGGGAGGAGCTCGAGAAGCGGGTCGGCATACCGCTGCGGCCCGCGGGCGAGGACCTCACCCGCCGCTACCGCGGCGACCACGTCGGGGTGCACCCCCAGAAGGAGGACGGGCTCTACTACGTGGGTCTCAACGTTCCCGTGGGGAGGATGAGCGGCGAGCAGTTCGAGGAGGCCGGCCGGCTCGCCGAGGAGTACGGCCGCGACATCCGGCTCGCCACCGACCAGAACCTCATCATCACCGGGGTTCCGCAGCAGCGGCTCGACGAGCTGCTCGCCGAACCGCTGCTGCGGCGCTACTCCCCCGACCCCGGGCCCTTCGAGCGCGGCATCGTGGCCTGCACGGGGAGCGAGTTCTGCCGGTTCGCCATCGTGGAGACCAAGATCCGGGCCCTCGAGTGGGCCCGGGAGATGGACCGGCGCTTCGGGGATGAGATCGGGCAGGAGGCGGTCAGGATGCACTTCTCCGGCTGCTCCGCCTCCTGCGCCCAGCCCCAGATCGCGGACGTGGGCTTCCGCGGCGAGACGGCCAAGAAGGGAGACCGGATCGTCGAGGGCGTGGACATCGGGCTCGGCGGCTCCCTCGGGCGCGACGCCGCGTTTATAGACTGGGTGGAGGGCTCCCGTCCGGCCGAGGACGTGCCCGAGGCGCTGGCGCGGCTCTTCGAGCGCTTCAAGCGCGAGCGGCGCGAGGGGGAGCGGTTCCACGAGTGGGCCCGCAGGGTCCGCAACGCCGAGCTGCGGGACACCCTGCGCGGGACCTCCATACCGGTGGTCGGCGTCAGGGAGGAGCGCTAGGTGGCCGGCTTCGACATCCGGGAGCTCATGAACGACATCGAGGAGGCCCCCGGGAAGGTCTGGTTCTGGGATCTCGAGAAGGCCGTCATAGACCCGGGCCGGTGCGTCCAGTGCGGGGCGTGCGTCGCCGCCTGTCCCAGCGACTCCATCGGCATCGCAGAGGACGACCTGCCCAAGCTGGTGAAGATGTGCACCGGCTGCTCGCTGTGCTGGGACTTCTGCCCGCGCGGCGGGATGCGGCACGAGGCCACCTGGAAGCTCACCGGGAACAACGGGGCCGCCGCCGGGGCCAACGGTCTCGGCCGGGTCTATGAGAGCTACACCGCCCGGGTGCGGGAGGACATCCCCGGGGTCCAGGACGGCGGGGTGGTGAGCGCCCTGCTCATCGCGTTGCTCGAGGCCGGGGAGATAGACGGGGCCCTGGTGGCCCGCGAGAGCGAGACGGAGCCCTGGAAGGGGGAGGCCTTTCTCGCCCGCACCCCCGGGGAGGTGCGCGAGGCGGCGGGAAGCTTCTACAACCAGACGCTCGCCCTCGGCCACCTCGACCTCAAAGGCTACGACCTGCCGCCCAACCCGCGCATCGCGGTGGTGGGGACGCCGTGCGAGGTCGAGGGGATAAAGGCCATGCAGGCCCGGCCCTGGAAGTGGGGGTCCTCCCGGGTTGACGCGGTGGTCCTCACCATAGCGCTGCTGTGCACCAAGAGCTTTAACTACGAGAAGCTCATGCTCGAGGAGATCCAAAACAAGCGGGGCATAGACCTGGAGGGGGTCGGCCGGGTGGACGTTATCCGGGGGAGCCTCATCGTCCAGGACCGCGAGGGGAGGACCATCCTCGAGGAGCCCATCAAGGACTTCCACGGCGCCGCCCTCAAAGGCTGCGACGAGTGCGCCGACTTCCTCGGGCACGCTGCGGACATCTCCGTGGGCAGCGTCGGCAGCGCCGACGGCTACTCCTCGGTGCTAATACGTACGGAGGAGGGGCTTGCGGCCTTCGAGCACGTAAGGGACAGGCTCCACCTCAGGCCTCTTGACAAGCCGAAATCACTCTATAAGCTAGACGCCCTGGACAAGAAGGTGGCCCTGA
>JADDKG010000282.1 GCA_020253895.1 Rubrobacter sp. | reverse complement strand
GTCAACGTGCTCGGCTGCCTCGGGCTCGGCCTGCTGGAGGGGGCGGCGCCGCACGAGAAGACGCTGCTCCTCGTGCTCGGGAGCGGGCTGCTCGCGGGGTTCACCACCTTCTCCACCCTCATGCTGGAGACCGTCAACCTGGCCGCCGCCGGGGAGCGCGACCGGGCCTTCTTCAACATCGTCGGCAGCCTGGCGCTCGGGCTCTTCGCCTTCTCCGCGGGCGTGCAGGCGGGGGCGTGGGTGGCGGGATGAGGCCCGCGCTCAGGCTGCGCATCATCATCGGCGAAGACGAGCGCTACAGGGGGCGTCCGCTCTTCGAGGCCCTCGTGCTCGCCGCCAGGGAGCACGGCCTGGCCGGGGCCACCGTCTTCAAGGGCTTCATGGGCTACGCCCCGCACGCGGACATCGCTTCCGCGGGCATCCTGCGCCTGGCGGAGAACCTGCCGGTCATCGTGGACATCGTGGACGAGGCCGAGAAGATCGAAGCGTTCCTCCCCTTTGTGCGGCGGGCGGTGCGGGAGGGTCTGGTCATCCGCTCCGGGGTGCTCGCCGAGCAGGTGCTCCCCGGGGAGGAGCGGTGAGCGCCTCCCAGAAGACCGCGCTCCGGGCCCGGGTCTACCTCCGCGACCCCGCCCGCGCGGGGGACCGCCCGGCCTACGAGGCCATCGTGGAGGCCTTCCGGCGGGAGGGGGTCGACGAAATCTCCGTCCACCGGGGCATCCTCGGCTTCGACCGCTCCTCGGAGGTGCTCTCCGCCCGTCCGCTGCGCTTCCACCCCGACCTTCCGGTGGTGGTCGAGGCCGTCGGCGACCGCGGGCGGATAGAGGCCGCCCTGCCCCGGGTGCGGGCGGCGCTCTCGCGCGGCCTGATCACGCTGTCCGGGGTCGCGTTCCACCCGCCCGGCGGAGGTTGAGGGGAGGGCCCCGCTGGCGGAGAATGCCCGGAGGGGGTGAGAGGATCACGGCCGGAGGGGAAGACAGGCAAAACCGCGCCGCCCTGCGCTTTGTGGTGCTCCTCGGGGTGGTGGACCTCCTCGCCGACGCAACCTACGAGGGGGCCCGGAGCATCACCGGGCCCTTCCTCGCCCACCTCGGGGCCGGCGCCGCCGCGACCGGCTTTGTCGCGGGGCTGGGGGAGTTCGCCGGCTACGCCCTGCGGGCCGTCTCCGGGTACCTGGGCGACCGGACCGGCAGGTTCTGGGCGATCACCATCTCCGGCTACGTCCTGAACCTGGCCGCCGTCCCGCTGCTGGCGCTCGCCGGGAGCTGGCAGGCGGCCTCCGTCCTGATGGTCGCCGAGCGCTCGGGGCGGGCGATCCGGGGCCCCTCCCGCGACGGGATGCTCTCCCACGCCGGGTCGCGGATGGGGCGCGGGTGGGCCTTTGGGCTGCACGAGGCCCTGGACCAGCTGGGCGCGGTGGCCGGGCCGCTGGTGGTGGCGGCGGCGCTGTACGTTGGGGGCGGCTACCGGACGGGCTTCGCCATCCTGGCGGTCCCGGCGGCCCTCTCCATCGCGACGCTGCTCCTCTCCCGCCGCCTCTACCCCGACCCCGGGAGGCTGGAGGCGGAGGGCGCCCGGCGGGAGGAGGGGGGAGGGCTCCCCCGCGTGTTCTGGCTGTACCTGGCGCTCGTCGTCCCCGGGGTCGCCGGCTTCGCCAGCTTCCAGCTCGTCTCCTTCCACCTCGAGGAGGCCGGGCTCCTCCCTAAAGCCGGGATCCCCCTGGCCTTCGCCGCCGCCATGGGGGTGGACGCGCTGGTCGCCCTCCTCTCCGGGAGGCTCTTCGACCGGCTGGGGCTCGCGGTCCTGGCCTCGGTGCCCCTGCTCACCCTGCCCGTGGCCCCCCTGGCGTTCTCGGGGAGCGCCGCGGCGGCCCTCGCCGGGGTGCTGCTGTGGGGAGCGGTGATGGGGGTGCAGGAGACCATCATGCGGGCCGCGGTGGGCGGGATGGCCCCCGCCCCGGTGCGCGGCACCGCCTACGGGCTCTTCAACGCCGTCTACGGCCTGTGCTGGTTCACCGGCAGCGCGGCCATGGGCGCCCTGTACGAGATCGGGCCGGGCCACGCCGCCGCCTTCTCCGTGGCGCTGGAGCTGATCTCGGTGGCCCCGCTGGTTCTGCTCCTCCGGGCGGCCCGCCAGTAGGACTTAAGGGGCGGGAACCTCCCGGAAGACGCGGCTCGCCCCCACGGCCCTGCCGCTCCCGGGGTCCGCCTCGACCAGGACCGCGTCCACCCGCACCGGGCCTCCAGCGGGGCCCACGGGGGCCCGGCGCCGCCGGAAAAAGACCTCCATGAACCCCTCCCGGTCCATCCCGATGATCCCGTCGGGCGAGCCGGCCATCCCCACGTCCGAGACGTAGGCCGTCCCGCCCGGCAGCAGCCGCAGGTCGGCGGTGGGCACGTGGGTGTGGGTGCCGAGCGCGGCCGCGGCCCGCCCGTCGAGGTGCCAGCCGAGGGCCTGCTTCTCACTGGTCGCCTCGGCGTGCAGGTCGAAAAGGACCACGTCGGCCTCCCGGAGCTCCTCGAGGACCCGGTCGGACGCCTCAAAGGGCGAGCACGCCTCGCGCATGAACAGCCGCCCCTGCACGCAGGCCACCCCAACGCGCGCCCCCCCGGCTTCGAAGGAGCCCCACCCCCGGCCCGGAAGCCCCTCGGGCAGGTTGGCCGGCCGGATTATGCGCTCCTCGCGCTCCAGGTAGGGGGCGGCCTCCTCCCGGTCAAAGGCGTGGTCCCCGAGCGTCAGGAAGTCCGCGGCGGAGAGCAGCCGGTCCGCGAGCTCGGGTGTGATCCCCGCCCCGCCCGCGGCGTTCTCCCCGTTCACCACCGCGGCGGCGAGCCCGAGCTCCTCCCGGAGCCCCGGCAGGAGCCCCACGACGGCCTCCACCGCCCGCTCCCCCACCACGTCCCCGATGAACAGCAGGCGGAGCATCGCTACCGCGCCCACCCCTCGTCGGCGACGAGCCCAGCCCAGCGCCGCACGTGGCGGGGATCGAGCAGGAGGGTGTAGTGGTTGGCGCCCTCGGCGAGGATCTCCCGCCGGATGTCCAGCGCCCCGGCCATGGCGTCGCGCACCCGGTCGGGGATGAGCGGGTCGCTGCCCGGGAAGAAGCCCTCGGCGGCCCGGACGAGGGCCACCGGGCAGCCCACCTCCGCGAGCTCCCGGACCGTGGGTCCCCTGCTCGCCAGGTAGCGGGCGTCCTCGCGGGCGGCGGCCAGCGAGGCCTTGGGCCTGTAGCCGCCGCCGGCCTTCTCCAGGTCGTAGCGGTAGTAGTCGACGAGCTCCGGCGGGAGGTCCTCCGGCGAGATACCCTGCCCGGGAAACCAGAAGTCCAGGTACTCCTCCAGGCTCCCGAAGGTCATCTCGAGCCGGGAGAAGGCCCGCTCCAGCCCCTCGTCCAGCTCCCCGGAGGGCTCCCCGGCGCGGGGCCAGCCGCCGTCCAGGAGGATCAGGGCGCGCACCCGCTCCGGGTGGCGGCGGGCGGCCTCGAGCCCGACGAAGGCGCCCATGGAGTGCCCGGCGACGGTGGCCTCCCGGAGCCCCAGGTGGTCGAGTACCCGGATCACGTCCCGGGCGTGGGCCTCGAGGCCGTAGCCGGAGGGGGGCTTCTCCGAGTTGCCCCGCCCGCGCAGGTCCATCCCGGCGAGCGGCCGGCGGTCGGCCACCTCTCCGGCCAGGAAGTTAAACGCCCGGTGCTGGGCGGTGATCCCGTGCAGGCAGAGCACCGGGTCCCGTCCCTCCCCCGCCAGGAAGACGGAGATGGCGACCTCCCCGGCGACCCGCTCCTCACGCCAACCGATCAAGGGTCCTCCCTCCTGCGCCGGGCCCGGCGCCGCAGCAGCCACCACCCGACGAGGGCGGCCAGCGCCGCGGCCAGCAGCACCGGCGAGGCAGAGTCCGCGTAGCCGGCGGCCCGTCGCCAGTTCTCCCCGAAGGCGTAGCCCGCGGAGATAAGGGCGGTGTTCCAGATCGCAGAGCCGGCCACCGTCAGCAGGGTAAAGCGCCCCAGGGGCATCTCCGAGAGGCCGGCCGGGATGGAGACGATGCTTCTTATCCCCGGCACCATCCTTCCGAAGAACACGATCCAGCCACCGTAGCGGTCGAACCAGCCGTCCGCCCGGTCCAGATCCTCCTTGCTCACCCGCAGCAGCCAGCTGTAGCGCAGGATGATCGGCCGGCCGCCCCACCGGCCGAGGGCGTAGAGCACGTACGCGCCCGCCAGCGAGCCCAGCGTCGCGGTCACCAGCGCGGGCACGAAGGCCAGGTGCCCCCGGGAGACCATAAACCCCACGAAGGGCAGGACGACCTCCGAGGGGATGGGCGGGAAGAGGTTCTCGGCGAGCATGATCAGGACGACCCCGGCGTAGCCGAGGGAGCGGATCACCTCCGCCGCCCAGCCCGCGAGGTCAGGCACCGCCGCCCGCCCGTTCTGGTGCGCTGCGGACCATGGAGCAGATTCTACCCCGCCCGGGAGCGCGCGTTGCCGTCTCCGGCGTCCGGGCGGCCACTACCAGGGTATCGGGCGGCGGTCCCGGAAGAAACCGCCGGTGGGCCCGCCCTTGGGGAGCGTCGCCGCCCACACCGGGGTGTCCGCCCCCTCCTGCACCGGTCGCGGCGCCCCCGGGCTCCCCATGTCCGTCTGGACCCAGCCGGGACAGACCGCGTTGACCAGGATGCCGGTGCCCCGCAGCTCGGAGGCGAGGATGCGGGTCAGGGCGTTCAGCCCGGCCTTGGAGACCCGGTAGGCCGGGGAGCCGCCCCCCATCTCGCTCACCGAACCCAGGCCGCTGGAGACGTTGACGATGCGCCCGTAGCCGTTGCGCTCCATGAGGGGGATAAAGGCCTTGCACAGCCGCCAGGCGCCGAGCAGGTTCACCTCCAGCGCCTCCCGGACCCTCTCCAGGTCGGCGTCGACCCCGCGCTGCCCCTCGTCGTTGGCCACCCCGGCGTTGTTGACCAGGATGTCCAGCCGCCCGAACTCGCCCTCCACGTAGGAGGCGATCTCGCGCACGCTCCCCTCGTCGGCGACGTCGAGCTGGTGGGCGAAGACCCTCCCGGGAAGACCCTCCGCCGCCTCGCGGCCCCGCCTCTCGTCCCGGGAGCCCAAAACGACGGTTATTCCCTTCCCGGCGAGCTGCCGGCAGATCTCCAGCCCGATTCCGCGGTTCCCCCCGCTGACGAGCGCGACCCTGCTATCTCCCTCGGACAAAAGACGTACCCTCCCATAGGTCCACTACCGCCTGCAACTACGGCGCCCCGATCATACCGAACGCCTTCCCCACCGCCTCCTCCGGGGAGGAGGCCACCAGGACGTGGGGGCCGAGCTCCCAGCCCCGCAGCACCACCACCGGACGTCCCACCTTGCGGGCAAGCCCTATCTCGGAGAGCGTCCCGTACTCCCCGCCCACGGCGATGACCGCGTCCCCCGAGCACACGACCGCGAGGTTGCGCGCCTGCCCGGCCCCGGTGGCCACCGCGTAGGAGAGGTAGGGGTTGGCCCCGCTCCGGTCCTCGCCGGGCAAAATGCCTATGGCCACGCCCCCGGCCTCCGCCGCCCCCCGGGCAGCGGCCTCCATCACCCCGCCCAGGCCCCCGCACACCACCACGCCCCCGCGCCCGGCCACGAGGCGGCCGACCTCGCGGGCGAGCCCGTAGAGCTCGCCGGAGGCCCGCCCCGAGCCGACCACCGAGATGTAGGGCGCGCCGCTCACAGCAGGGCGGGGTGCCTGTCGGTCTGGCCGAGCAGGTAGCGGAGCAGGGCTACGGAGCCATCCTTGCTCAGCGGCTCGTTCCAGTTGCCGCACTTGGGGGACTGGACGCAGGCCGGGCAACCCCGCTCGCACGGGCAGCGGACGAT
>JADDKG010000281.1 GCA_020253895.1 Rubrobacter sp. | reverse complement strand
GCGGGCTACACGATCCTGAACGACTGGTCCGCCCGTGACCTCCAGCGCCAAGAGATGCAGATCGGGCTCGGTCCTGCAAAGGGTAAGGACTTCGCCAACACTTTGGGGCCCTGGATCGTCACCCCAGACGAGCTTGCGCCCTATCGTCGCGAAGATCGGCTGCACCTCGAGATGGAGGTCTTCGTGAACGGCGAGAAGACAGGCGACGACACCCTGGCCAACATGGCGTGGTCTTTCGAGGAGCTTGTGTCCTACGCTTCGCGCGGCACCTGGGTCAGGCCGGGGGACGTCTTGGGGTCTGGCACCTGCGGCTCGGGATGCCTGGCCGAGCTGTGGGGGAGGGCCGGGCGCATGGAGCCTCCGCCGCTCAAACCCGGGGACGTGGTGAGGATGAGGGTCGAGGGGATCGGGGAGATCGAGAACCGTGTGGTTGAGGGTGTGGCTCCCGTTCCCATACCCCGGGCGAGGCCGGCCGCGTATCGCAGGAAGCGGGCGTGGAGTTAGTGAAGGGGCTGGGTCACCCTCGTCCCGGGCGGAGGCGCCGGCAGGGGGCCGCCGAGTCAGCTGCGCTCGCCACGTGAGGTAGCGGCCATCATCGACGCTGATGTGACAAGGAACCGTAGATCCGGATTCGAACCCCTCTCGCCGCAGGCCCGGCTTCTGGCGGACAACGCCGCAGCGCGGCTGGGCGCGCGGGCACCATGGAGGGGCCCGGTTTGTGTCTCCGGCAAAGTGATCAGAGAGATGCCCCCTGCTCCGTGCTCGCCGCGTGTTTGATCACTCTTGACTACGACAACAGACAAACTTGCTCATGGCCTCACGGCCGTGCGCGGGCACAATTCCACTAAAGAGAAGAAGGAGAGGAGGTGAGCCGGAGATGACGGCTACGCTCGGGCAGAGGGTTAGGGTCGAGGGGCACTACGAGGTCAGGACGGTGCCCGAAGGTGAGGACTACGTCTGGGTGCCGGAGGCCGGGGAGGTGGATCCCCGGCGGCTCGAGGAACTCCTTCATCCGTGGCGGGACGGCTGCGAGCGGTGGCTGAAGATGCGGGGGTACCCCGAAGAAGCGGAGTGGGAGGAGCTGAGACAGCTGCAGTGATGTCAGCTGTTCGGATGAAAGGCGGCGGCTTTCTGCCGGGCTGGCGGGGCCCGTGGTGGCAACCCGTTGAGATGCCTGGCTGGGTACACGCGCTCCCCGCTCCCGGCGGAGCTGTGCGGGGGCGGCATAGAGGAGGTCGATGGATATGCTCATAAACAAGGTGTTGCTCGCGACCGACGGTTCCGAGGATGCGGAGCTCGCTGCCCGGGCGGCTGCGGATATAGCGGGAGGGACCGATGCGGAGCTTCATCTGGTGCACGTGTGGCGTCTGGTGCCCGCCTACGCCGCCTACCCGGGCGTGATGTGGACCGATTACTCCTACCTCTACGAAGAAGAGGCGAAGAAGCTCCTCAAGACCGAGTCCGAGAAGGTAAAGGGGTTAGGCGTCAGGGTCGCGGGGGCGCATCTGGTTCAGGATTCGCCTGTGGAGGGGATATTAAAGGCCTGCCGGGATTTGCGCCCGGACCTCCTGGTGATGGGAAGCCGGGGGCTGGGGGCTTTCAAGCGCCTCGCGCTCGGCAGCGTCTCCGAGAGGGTGGCGCACCAGGCTCCCTGTCCGGTTCTCCTCATGCGCGGCGGGGAGGAGACCTGGCCTCCGCAGAGGGTGGTGGTGGGCGACGACGGCTCAGAGGCAGCCGCGGCAGCCGGTGCGCTCGCGGCGCGCATCGGCGGCCTGTTCGGAGCGGCAGGGATCGTGGTCAGGGCCTTTAGGGGCCGCCCCGAGCCCGGAGAGGGGTGGAAGGGCAGGGGTGAAGAACTCGAGAGAACCCTCTACTGAGAGAGACAGGCTCTCGAGGGACGGGCCTGGAAGATGGGCCGACTGCTCGGAAGCCACCCCGAGGCCCGGCTCGTAGAGGGAGATCCGGCGGAGGAGATCCTGCGCGCTGCCTCCGGGGACGGCAGTGGCAGAGGATCGCTCGTGGCGGTGGGAAGCCGCGGTCTCGGGGTGCTGGATCGCCTCCTGCTGGGGAGCGTCTCAACCAAAGTGCTGCGGGCGGCAGAGGGCCCGGTGCTACTCTGCCCGCAGAGGCGTTGATCCTGTCGCGCAGGAGCGGGGTGTTTCTTCTTGCCGTTCTGCCGTGGCATCCCGGACGTCCGTGGGTCGGAAACATGGCGGTGCAGTAGGCCCTCCAGGTAAGCCGGCCGTCTGCCGCTCCTCGGGCTTCGCGCCGGGGACCCCCGCGTGGTGCCCCGTTTGCCGGGGCCCGGCCGGCAAGTATAAGATAAGAGCTCAGCTCTTTGGGTGGCGATAGAGAGGGCCCTTATCTGGATGGCTCATACGGACGACCGCGGGAACCGGGGTTCTTCGTCCGGCTCTATCTCGGGCCCCCCGTCCGAGCTGCGCGAGGGGAAGGAGGCGGTGGGCGAGCTTGCCTTCCGGGCGCTCTCGGGCGGGGATGCAGACGAGCTCTTGGAGCAGGCCGCCCGTACCGTGGCCCGGGTGCTCCGCGTCGAGTACTGCGAGGTTCTCGAGCTGCTGCCGGAGGGAGATGGGATGCTCCTCCGGGCGGGGTTCGGCTGGCGGGAGGGGTACGTGGGTGAGGCCGTGGTGGGGGTCGGGCTCGACTCCCAGGCCGGGTACACCCTGCTCTCCAGGGAACCGGTGGTGTCGGAGGATCTGGATAACGAGGTGCGCTTCAGAGCGCCGGCCCTTCTGTCCGAGCACGGGGCGAAGAGCGGCGTCACCACCACCATCTACCTCGACGGGCTCCCCTGGGGTGTGCTCGGCGCCCATACCACCGGACGGCGCGCCTTCGGTGAGGACGAGGTCTCGTTTTTGCAGGAGGTGGCGACGGTTATCGGGGCGGCCCTGGAGCGTTTCAGGACCGACCGGGAAATCGAGGAGCAGGACGCCCGCGCCCGGGCCTCCCAGCGCCGCTTCGAGTTCCTCGCCGAGGCCAACCTGCGGCTCTCCTCGCTCACCGAGCACAAGGCCGTGCTGGTCACCGCGGTGAACCTTGTGGTGCCGAACCTGGCCAGCTGGTGCTTCCTCGACCTCGTCGAGGAGCAGAGGGGGAGGATACACAGGCTGGCCCTGGCCTACTCCGGCGATCTCGAGGGCGAGGCGGCGCGGAGGCTGGAGTTCGATTACCCTTTCAGCGCCGGCGTATCCCACGGGACGCTCGAGGTCTTCAGGAGCGGGAGGCCGGAGCTGATCCCCGAGGTGAACGATGAGCTTCTCAGGGATATAGCGCGCAGCAGGGAGCATCTTGAGATCCTGCGGCGCCTCAAGCCGGTGTCCTACCTGTGCGTGCCGCTCAGGGTGAGG
Organism: Rubrobacter sp.; assembly: GCA_020253895.1. Classification (GTDB taxonomy): domain Bacteria; phylum Actinomycetota; class Rubrobacteria; order Rubrobacterales; family Rubrobacteraceae; genus Rubrobacter_B. The sequence goes on along the minus strand of JADDKG010000281.1, from coordinate 3,765 downwards.
GGGCGCATCCTGGGCGCCCTGGGGATGGTCTCGGCAGATCCGAAACACCGCTACGGGAGGGAGGACCTCCTGCTCGCCGAGGGGGTGGCCCACATCACCGCCCTGGCGCTGGAGAACATCCGTCTGCACCTCTCGGAGTACGATCTGGTGCGCGAGCTGATCGAGCGGGCGAGGAGGGAGAGCCTGGTAATCTCCACCGCAGATAGCAGGAAGATCCCCGAGCTCACACCCCGCCAGCTCGAGGTGCTGGGGTTGCTGGCGGAAGGTAAGAGCGCGAGGGAGATAGGGGCCGAGCTTCATCTCTCGCAGGCCACGGTAAGAAACCACATCCGCTCTTTGCTCCAGGCTCTGGGAGCCCACTCGCAGCTGGAGGCGCTCGCCATCGCCCGCAGGGCAGGGATCATCTCCGGGTAGATGCCGCCCACGGAGAGACGGTTGGTCGCAGACCTCCGGGCGCGCCGGGGACCGCGGCAGCCCCCGTGCTTCCCGGACCCGGCATGCAGCGTGCGCCGGGAGCCCGGAGCGCAGCGGAGGCCGGTCCCGCCCGTACGCGTGCCGCTCGCACCCGTTCACAGGAGCTCGAGGAAGGGAAATTAGCCAACCTGGATCAGCGCGGAGGTCAAAATGGATCAACCGGGGAGGTCCACCGGGTGTAACCTTTTGCGTTTGAACGGTGATTGAGGCCTGGAGCGCGTCGTGATGAAGAACGAGAGCCGCGAAGAGATCCTGGAGGCGTTGGGCGGTCGGTTCGGGGACCGCATCAAACCCTACCCGCCGGACGCCACGCCCGGGCCGCTGGCCTCTGTCTGGCCCGGCGGTCCGGACGATGTACGCTACCTGCTGGCGCTGGCGCACGAGTACGGGGTGCCCATTACGCCTCGCGGGACCGGCCTGGAAGCCGAAGGGGATCTTCCCGGGAGCATAGTGGTCCGCTTCGACCTGATGCGGCAAATCCACATACCGGAGGGCGGGGAGGACTGGGCCGAGGCAGAGCCCGGGGCGCTATGGCTCGCGCTGGACAACGAGCTGCGCCTGCTCGGCCGGGGCCTGGCCGTTTACCCCACCAGCGCCCCCCGCGCCACCGTAGGCGGGTGGCTGGCAACCGACGGCATAGGGGTGGGCTCCTTCCTTTACGGCAGGCTGCGCCAGAACGTCCCGCTGGTGAGCGTCGTGATGCCCGGCGGGGAGCTGCGCGAGATGCCGGGGGAAAGATTGGGCGAGAGGGATGTAAGATCCGGGATCATCGTGAAGGCCCGGCTGAGGACCCGCCGGGCCGGTTCGGACGTCCCGTTTGCGGTGTCCTTCGGCAGCGCCCCGCGGGCGCTCGGGGCCGCTGCCGCCGCGCTGGAGGGGCGGGTCCCGCTGTGGCATCTGGCGCTTATCAACCAGCGGATGGCGGAGGCTCGGGAGCTTGGCGGAGACTACCTGCTCTTCGGCGCATACGCCGCCCCAAGCGAAGCGGTGGAGGAATGGCTCGCAGCGCTTCCCGGGAGCTACGGGGGAAGGGTGCTTGGGGCAGCGGAGGCCCATAGGGTGTGGGGGGAGCGCTTCTTCCCCGTCGCCCCCTCCTTCCCCACCCCGAAGGCCGTCCGGGAGTTCGTGCCCCTCCCGCACCTGGCAGAGACGCTCCCGCGGAGAGAACCCTTCCCTTACCAGGTTACGTTCTCGCGCTCAGGAGAGGCGCTGCTGCTCTCTCTGCAGGAGCGCAACCTCTCGAAGAACCGGGCGCGCTATGCATAGAGAGGGCGTGGCAGGGGGAGAACCGCGTTCGAAGGCGTACCACACGGAGCTTTCTGGCCCGTTCAGGTGGTGAACGTGCCGTTTTGGCGGTGGTTTGCCGTAGAAGGGCATAGAGGGGCACAAAGGGCCCTGCCCAAGAACGACCGCGTGCACGGGCTCCGGGGGCCGGCCGTCCCCCGTTGGCAGCGGTCTGGCCCCGGAGAGCCGGACCTCGCAGGGGGGCGGGAATGAGCTTGAGAGGACAATAGAAGGGATGGCCGAGTACCGGATGAAGATACTTCTGTGCACCGACGGTTCAGCCGACGCCGAACTGGGCGCGAGAGCAGCGGCCACCCTCTCGGGAGGGTCTGCCGCTGAGCTTCACGTGGTACACGTGATGGGGGAGGTGTCGCCCTTGCTTTACCCGGCTGGTGCTCCTGCCGCGGAGTACCTCGCGGTCTTCGAGGAGCGTGGCCGGGATCTCCTTGCGCGGGAGGTAGGGAAGATCCGGCGCCTGGGAGGTGACGTTGCGGGCTCGCATCTGCGGAAGGGGCGCCCTGCAGACCAGATCCTGGATCTCGCAGAGGAGCTGGAGGCGAGCCTCATAGTCCTCGGCAGCCGGGGTAGGGGGCCGGTCGAGCGCCTGTTGCTGGGAAGCGTTTCCGAAGAGATTGTTCACCATGCCTCGCATCCCGTCATGGTGGTGCGCGGAGGAGAGGGGGCCTGGCCACCCCGCCGCGTGGTCTTTGGTGACGACGGGTCGGAGTCGGCCCGAGCGGCCGGCGACTTGGCGGCCAGCATAGGGCGGCTGTTCGGCGCCCGCGGCATCCTGGTGCGCGCCTTTCTCGAGCTGCCCGAGGCGGACCTGGAGGCCCGGATCTCGGATCCTAGGCTGGTGGCCGACGCACGGCGGCGGGCGGAGAGGGAGCTCGAAGAGCGGGCCACAGAGCTGCAGGAGAAGCTCGGCGAGCGGCCCAGAATCCGGATGACGGTCGGAGACGCCGCCAGGGCGCTGCTGGAGGCCGCCGAAGAAGGTGATGGAGAGGCCGCGCTGATAGCGGTCGGGAGGCGGGGGGTTGGCAGGATGAAAAGGCTCTGGCTTGGCAGCGTCTCGACCAAGGTCATCCGCGCGGCCCGTGGTTCGGTCTTGGTATGTCCTCCGCCTCCTTGACGGTGGCTCGCTCGACCGCGGTTTCCGGCCGTCGGGGCAGAGCGGACGCCGGGAAGCGCGCCGTGTTAGGAGCACCTTGATCAGAATTGGCCAGGTAAATGGGCAACCCTGATCAAGGCTCCGCTCCTCTGCTCGGGTACATTCGAGGCAGAGTGGAACCCGACGAGGAGGAACACGATGAACGCACCGGAGAGAAGCGGTTCCCGGATACCCGAGCCGAACATAACCAGCTTTCTCTTCGCCGATACCCGGATGGCACCCGTGTGGCTGATAGTGCGGTTGTATCTTGGCATCCTGTGGCTCCTGGCGGCCTGGGGGAAGCTGTTTGACCCGGCCTGGGTTGGGAGCGAGGCCGGCGCCGCCGTGAGGGGCTTCGCGCAGGGCGCTCTGCAGCAGACCGGCGGAGAGCATCCCCAGGTAACCGGTTGGTATGCCAGCTTCCTGGAGAACGTGGTTGTCCCTAACGCGGCCGTCTTCTCTTACCTCGTTACCTTCGGAGAGCTCCTGGTTGGCCTGGCCCTGGTCTTGGGCCTTTTCACCGGCATCGCGGCGTTCTTCGGAGGCTTCATGAACGCCAGCTTCCTCTTTGCCGGCACCGCCGGAGCCAACCCGCTCATGTTCATCCTGGCCATCCTCTTGATGCTGGCCTGGCGGGTGGCCGGGCACTGGGGACTGGATCGCTGGGCGCTGCCCCTCATCGGCGTTCCCGGCGCTCCGGGCTCCCTGTTCCGCGGGCGGCGTGCCGGAGGAACCGGCGAGAGCCCGGCTTAGGGGCGGCAAAGGGCAGGAGGCCGCGGCATCGTACGCGACGAGCAGGGTGAGAGCCAAGATCCCCCCGGCGTTTGGGGGCGGCCTCCTGCCTGCGGATGAAGCTC
>JADDKG010000280.1 GCA_020253895.1 Rubrobacter sp. | reverse complement strand
TTCCGGTGGGGAAGTTAGAGCTCTGGATGAGCCTGAGCGGGTCCAGCACGCCGCCGGGCTGCAGGAGGCCGGTGGCGTAGGATAGCAGGATCAGGAGCGCCGAGATCACACCCATCAGCAGGCTCAGCCCCAGGCTCAGCACGAGGCGGGCTCCGGAGGAGTGGGGGCTTATGCCGCGTGCGCCGCGCCTGGAGAGCAGCAGGATCCCGAAGAGCGGGGCGGCGACGACGCCGCCGAGGAGCCCGGCGGCCATGTACACCAGCACCAGCACCGTCAGGTTCCCTTCGCTGCCCTGCTCGCCCTGCAGTAGCAGCAGCATCAGCGGCATCGGGAAGAGCGACTTCACGATCATGAAGGTGAACCCGTAGAGGGCGCCGACGCCCACGAGACGCGCGAGGATCACGCCTCCCCCTTCCTAAGTAGACGGACTACGAGCAGGCCGAGGGCCGGGCCCAGGAGCAGGCCGGCCAGCAGGGCGTAGGCGAAGACCGAGGCCGCAACAAAGAAGCTCCCGACAAAGACCGCCGGGCGCATCAGGGCGGAGAGCCCGGCGGGCTCCGCCGGGGAGACCCCGGCTATGGAGACGGCCATCATGCCCCAGACCAGACCGGCGGCGACCGCGCCGCCCGAGAGCCCCTGCAGAGCCCCGAAGCTCAGCAGCGCCCGGAGCCCCTTCCGGCCACCGGAGAGCGCCCTCGCCGCCGCCAGGGTGCCCAGCGCCCCCGCCAGCGCCGCGCCGAGGAGCGCGGCGAGCAGGAAGGCGCCGGGCTCCCCGGCCATGACGGCGGCGGGGAGCGCCGCCAGCAGAAGCCCCCAGGCGGCGCCCAGGATCAGCAGGTTGCGTACGGGTGGCCTCATCTCTACCGGGAAGCTACCCTCCCGGCCGCCGAGGTTCTGCGATGGCGTTCACGAGCTTTGCGCCTACTCCACCCCCTGGCCGGTCCTCCCGCCCGGGGCGTCGATCCACACGGTCTTGACGTTCACGAACTCCCGGATCCCGAAGTGGGAGAGCTCGCGGCCGTAGCCCGAGTTCTTCACCCCGCCGAAGGGCACCTCGGGCGTGGACTCCACCAGCCGGTTGATATACACCATCCCGGCCTCTATCTCATTGATAAAGCGCTCCTGCTCGGCCGGGTCGTTCGTCCAGGCGCTGGAGCCCAGCCCGAAGGGGGTGTCGTTGGCCAGCCGGATCGCCTCGTCTATGTCCCGGGCGGTAAACAGCGAGGCCACGGGGCCGAAGATCTCCTCGTCGCGGGCCGGGGTCCCCTCCGGGATGTCCGTGAGGACCGTCGGGGGATAGAAGTAGCCCGGGCCGTCGAGCGGCTTGCCGCCGGTGAGCACCTTCGCCCCGGCCTCCACGCTCCTGCGGACCTGCTCGTCTACCCCCTCCAGGATCGAGGGCATCGCCAGCGGGCCCATGTCCGTCGCCTCGTCCATCGGGTCGCCCACCTTCAGCGCCTCCATCTTCTCGACGAAGCGGCGGGTGAACTCGTCGGCGATCTCCTGGTGGACGATGATCCGCTTGGCGTTGATGCACGACTGGCCGTTGTTGAGGGTACGCGAGGTCACGGCGGTGTCCAGCGCCCGGTCCAGATCCGCCGAGGGCATCACCACGAACGGGTCGCTGCCCCCGAGCTCCAGCACGCTCGGCTTTATGTTCCGGCCTGCCTCACCGCCGACGTCGCGGCCGGCCGGGGTGCTCCCGGTGAGGGTGGCGGCCCGCACCCGCGGGTCGGCGATCACGTCCTTCACCTGGGCGGCCCCTATGAGCAGGGTCTGGAAGACACCCTCGGGGAAGCCGGCCTGCCGGAAGACCTCCTCTATGGCCAGGGCGCACTGCGGCACGTTGGAGGCGTGCTTGAGGAGCCCTACGTTGCCCGCCGTGAGCGTTGGGGCCGCAAACCGGAAGACCTGCCAGAACGGGAAGTTCCACGGCATGACGGCCAGCACCGGCCCCAGCGGCCGGTAGCGGACGAAGGTCCTGGCGCCCTCGAGCTCTATCTCCTCGTCGGCGAGAAAGCGCCCGGCGTTCTCCGCGTAGTAGCGGCAGCCCCGGGCACACTTGCGCACCTCGGCGACGGCGGCGGCTAGCGGCTTGCCCATCTCGGTGGTGATGAGCCGCCCGAACTCCTCCGCCCGCTCCTCCAGGACCTCCGCGGCCCGGCCCATGAGCCGGCAGCGCTCCTCCACGGGGGTCTCGCGCCAGCCCCGGAAGGCCCCGGAGGCCCGCTCGAGCCTCTCGTCTATCTGGTCGCGGTTGAGGGCCTCGAAGCGCTTGAGCTCCTCCCCGGTGGCCGGGTTCACGGTCGCGATAGCCACGACAGACCTCCTCCTCGTAAGCGGTTCGTCTCTCTGATCCTTTGCGCTCCCATCACTATGAAATGCTATATACCCGGCATCGCCCCGCCACCCACGGGTTTGTGAGGGCTTATACTCAGCGCGTGAGCATGGCCGGGTCGCCCAGAGAGCGCAGGAGGCTCCTCCAGGAGCTCGCCCGCGCGGCGGGCTTCGACCTCGTGGGGGTGACGGACGCCGCCCCCCTGACCGAGGGAGGCGAGCGGCTGCGCCGGTGGCAGGAGGCGGGGATGGCGGCGGGGATGGGCTACATGCGGCGCCCGGCGGAACTCCTCTCCGAACCGCGGCGCCTGCAGAAGAGCGCCCGGAGCGTGGTCTCGCTCGGGGTCTCCTACTACCCCGGGGAGCATCCGGAGAACCCGGGGGACGGGGGCCGGGTGGCGCGCTACGCCTGGGGGCGCGACTACCACCAGGTGATAAAAGAGCGGCTGCTCGGGCTGCGGCGGGAGCTGGAGGCGAAGCTCGGGTGCCGCATCAGGGCAAGGGCCTTCACCGACGCGGTGCCGCTGCTCGAGCGCTCGGCGGCCCAGAGGGCGGGCCTGGGCTTTTTCGGGCGCAACTCCTGCCTCATCAACCCGGCGATGGGCTCGTACTTCTTTATCGCCGAGCTGCTCGTGGACCTAAAGATCGAGCCCGACGAGCCGGGCTCGGGTACCTGCGGGCGCTGCACCCGGTGCATGGACCGCTGCCCCACCGGGGCTATAAAGGCCCCCGGCGTGGTGGACGCCAGGCTGTGCATCTCCTACCTGACCATAGAGAACAAGGGGGAGATCCCGCGGCACCTGCGGCCGCTTATGGGGGACTGGGCCTTCGGCTGCGACCTCTGCCAGGAGGTCTGCCCGTACAACCGGCGGAAGGCGCAGAGGAGCCGGTGGCCCGAGTTCTCGGCGGAGGCCGGGGCCGGGCCGTACCTGAGGATAGAGGAGGTGCTCGCCATCCGGAGCGAGGAGGAGTTCGCCCGGCGCTTCGCCGGGACCCCTCTCACCCGCCCCGGGAGGGCCGGGCTGCTGCGCAACTGCTGCGTGGCGGCGGGGAACCTCGGGCTGGAGGAGGCGGTCCCGGCGCTCGTGGGGTGTCTGAGGGAAGACCCTTCGCCGCTCGTGCGCGGGCACGCGGCGTGGGCCCTCGGCCAGATAGGCGGTGCGGAGGAGGAGCTCTCCGCGGCGGCCCGGCGGGAGCGGGACCCGTGGTGCCGGAGGGAGATAGAGCTCGCCCTCTCCGGGGCACCCGTAGGTTAGAATAGCGACGAGCGATGGCGGATCAGATCAACTACTACGAGGTTCTCGGGGTCCGGCGGGACGCCTCGCAGGCGGAGATCCGGAACGCCTACCGGCGGCTGGCGAAGGAGCGCCACCCGGACAGCCCCGGCGGGGACGCCCGGGAGTTCGCCCTCCTGCAGGAGGCGCACGAGGTGCTCTCCGACCCGGAGCGCCGCCGCAGGCATGACGAGGAGCTGGACCTGGCCTACGCCGCGGCCCAGCTCTCCGACCTGGACTTCAGCAAGCTCGAGGACGAGCTCGCCTCCCGGCGCGCCCAGCGGGAGGCCGAGGGCGGGCCCGGGTTCGGCGAGCGGCTGCGCAACCGCCTGCGGCGCAGAAAGCGCGGGGCCCGCGGGGACAACGTCCGGGTGCGGGGGCGCTACGAGATCCGGGAGGCCCGCTGGTACGAGCCGCACCACTTCGAGCCGGAGCCGGTGAACTGGAAGACCGGGGCCCTGAGCTTCGCGGGCTCCTTCGCGGCCTTTATCGCCGCGGGTCAGGTGGGGCTGTGGGCGACAGGGATCGCCGATCCGGGCCCTCTGGTCTGGCTCGCGGCGCTGGCCCCCTTCATGCCGCTGGTCTACACCCTCGTGGGGCTGCTCGCGGCGTACTTCGCCTACCGGGCAGCCGGCTACTGGGGGGTGGCGCTGGTCTTTGTGGCGGCGCTGGTCGTGGGCGGCCAGGGAGGGCCGGTGGGGCTTCTGCAGTTCGCCACGTTGGGCATCGCGCTGCTGCTTCTGGCCATCTACCTCGGCAACCGCCGCGCGGGAGCGGCCCGCCGCTAGAGAGGTCTTCGGAGCCCTGGAGCAGGAGGCCCGGCAGATAGAGGAGTTCGTCGCCCGCTATGGGGAGCGCGCCGCCCCGGCGGAGCGGGCCGTCTCCGAGGCGTGGTGGAGGCTTGCCACCACCGGGAACGAGGAGGCCCGCCGGGAGCTGGTGCGCGCCGGGATGGAGTACAACGAGATCTTCTCCGACCCCGACGCCTTCCGGAAGGTCCGCGCCTGGTACGCCGGGCGCGAAGGGATCGCCAGCGCCCTGCTGCGGCGGCAGATCGAGGTGCTCTACGGGGCCTTCGCGGCCTGCCAGGGCGACAGCAAGACCATCTCCCGGATAGAGGAGCTCGAGGCCGAGGCAAACGCCCTCTACGGCAACCACCGGGCCCTGGTGGGGGGCCGGGAGGTCGGGGAGAACGAGATCCGCGAGATCCTGCGCACCTCCCGCGACGACGAACTGCGGCGGGAGGCGTGGGAGGCCTCGAAGACCGTGGGAAGGGAGGCCGCCCCTCTGGTCCGGGAGCTGGCCCGGCTGCGCAACAGGCTCGCCCGCGAGCAGGGCTACGAGAACCACTACGTCCGCGCGCTGGAGCTGCAGGAGATAGACCCCGGGGAGCTCGAGGGGATCATGTCCCGCCTGGAGGAGGAGACCGAGGCCCCTTTCCGGGAGCTGAAGCGGCGGCTGGACGCGGGGCTCAGGAAGAGGTTCGGGGTGGAGCGGGTGATGCCCTGGCACCACGCCGACCCGTTCTTCCAGGGCTGCCGGGAGGATCTGGCAGCGCTGGCGGGGGAGGCGCCCGACGTGGACGGCTTCTTCCGGGACAGGGACCTCGTGGAGCTCGCCCGCAGGACCTACGACGCGCTGGGGCTGGAGATCCGGGACGTCCTCTCGCGGAGCGACCTCACCGAGCGGCCCGGCAAGCTCCAGCACGCCTTCTGCGCCCGGATAGGGCGCGAGTACCCCTACGACGTGCGGGTGCTGGCGAACGTGAGGCCGAACGCCTACTGGATGGAGACCCTGCTGCACGAGCTAGGTCACGCCGTCTACGACAAGCACATCAACCCCGCCCTCCCCTACTTCCTGCGCGGCTACGCTCACCTGGCGACCACGGAGGCCGTTGCCCTCATGATGGGCTCGCTGGCCGAGGACCCGGCGTGGCTCTCCTCGGTCGCCGGGGTGCCGGAGGCCGGGGAGCGGGGCGTCAGGGAGCACCTGCGCGAGCGGGAGCGGGCCGACCGGCTGGCTTTTATCCGCTGGGCGCTGGTGATGTACCGCTTCGAGCGGGAGCTGTACGCCGACCCGGACAGGGAGGACCTGAACGGGCTGTGGTGGGACCTCGTCGGGAGGCTCCAGCTCCTCGAGCGCCCGCCGGGCAGGGACGAGCCGGACTGGGCGGCCAAGATCCACATCGCCGTCTCCCCGGTCTACTACCACAACTACGTGCTCGGATACCTCATCGCCGCCCAGCTCAGAGACCACCTGGAGCGCTACGTCACCCGGGGTCCCTTCTACGAGAGCCGGTCGGCCGGGCTCTACCTGCTGGAGTCGCTCTTCGGTCCCGGGGCCCGCGAGAACTGGCGCGACACCGTGGAGCGGGCCACCGGTGCCCCGCTCGGCACCGGGCGGTTTGTGGGGTCCCTGCGCCGGGGCGCAGAGAGCGGCTCCGCGTAGCGGGCGCCCCGCCCTCCCCTCAGGTGGCGAGGTAGGCGGTGGTAGCGTACTGCCCCAGCCCTCCCCCCTCCCTGGCTCCGCAGCCGAGCTCCATCCGGAGCCTCTCGCTCCTGCCCGCAAAGCCGAAGCTTCGGAAGAGGGCGTGGGCCGGGCTCCCGGGGGGCTCCGGCACGGCGGCCTCGACCGTCTCCCCGGGGCTCCCGGCGAGAGCCGCGCCCAGCAGGGCGCAGGCGACCCGGAAGCTCTCCGCCATGAAGGGGCCTATCCTGACCGTCCTCCCGGAGCGGCTCCGGAGCAGGTAACCCTTTATCCGGCCGGACCGGTCGCGGGCCACCAGCCCGAGACCGGGGTGCCGCCTGAGGGTGGCGAAGATGAGGTGCGAGCGGTCGCCGCCGTAGGCCCAGGCGTCGACCCCGTAGAGCTCGGGGAGATCCCCCATGAGCAGCGCCCCTATCCGGTAGCCGGGGGGCTCATGCGTGACGGGCAGCCCGCTCCCCACCTCCCTCCTGTAGACGGTGCGCCAGCAGACCGGGCGGAAGCCCAGCGCCCGGTAGAGCCCCTCGGCCTGCGGGGTGGAGTACAGCCGCACCATCCGGGCCCCCTGTCCCCTCAGGTAGGCCACGGCCCACCGGCTGAGCGCGGTCCCCAGCCCGCTCCCGCGGTGCTCCTCGTGGACCGCGAGGTGGCAGAGGATGCCGATCCCGCCGAGGGGCACCGCCCCCACCATCCCCGCCACCGGCCCGCCCGGCACCTCGGCCACCGCCCAGCGGGCGTCCCGGGTGCCGCGCAGCAGATCGAACGCCCTCGGGTCGGCGGCCCAGCGGACCACCGAGCGCAGCTCCCTCACGCCCCCGAGGTCGGCCTCGCCCATCGGCCGGATGCGCACACCGGCCCGTCTCTCCGATGCGTCTGTGGTTGTGAAAGCCAGCATCTTCCCCCGAAAACAGGTAAAGGTCTTTACGCTCCCGCGCTTACAAAAGCCCCGGGTTCGTCCCTAGAGGCGGGACGGCCGGGGCCGGGACGGTCGGGGGATGCGCCCGAAGGAGGCGCCGAAGATGGGAACCCCTGTGCGTTCCTCGCCCACGGTCCACATGCTACAACACCCCGCCCTCCGGTGGAAGGGCCGGGGGAGCGACCGCTACGGTCCTGCCTGGACGACGCCGGAGGGGATCCCGTCTATCCGGTCCAGCATCTCCGGGGAGAGCCTGACACCCGAGGCCCCAGGGTTTTCCTCCACCTGCTCCGGGCGGGAGGCCCCGATGATCGCTGCTCACGTTCTCCCGGCGCAGCACCCAGGCGGGGGCGAGCAGGCTCATCGAGAGGCCGAGGTCTGAGGCCACCCCCCGGAGCCCTTCGACCGCCGAGAGGACCCGCTCGTTCATGAGCCTGCGCATGAAGGCGCTCTGCCCCGGGTTGGCGGCACGCGTACCCTCAGCCGGGGCCTCGCCGGGGGGTACCTGCCGGTCAGGACCCCCTGCCCCAGCGGCGAGAAGACTACCTGCCCGACCCCCTCGACCTCGCACATCGGCATCACCCGGCGCTCGATGTGGCGCTGGATCTCGTTGTATCAGGGCTGGTTGGAGACGATCCGGTCGAAGCCCATCTCGTCGGCTATCTTTAGCGCCTCGGAGATCTGCCCGGCGCTCCACCCGGAAACCCCCACGTATAGGACCTTCCCCTGCCGCACCAGATCATCGAGCGCCCGCAGGGTCTCCTCGAGAGGGGTCTCGGCGTCGTAGCGGTGGCACTGGTAGAGGTCCACGTAGTCCACCCCGAGCCGCCGCAAGGAGGCGTGGCACTGCTCCATTATGTGCTTGCGCGAGAGCCCCCGGTCGTTCGGCCCCTCCCCCATCTAGCGCCCGGCCCACTACCTCCTCCGCCGCACCCCGCGCGCAGATGTTGGCGGTGTCGAAGAGGTTGATCCCGAGCCCGTACGCCCGGTGGATGCACTCCCGTGCCCTCCCCTCCTCCACGCTGCTCCCGTAGGTGAGCCAGCTCCCGAGCGCTACCTCGCTCACCTTCACGCCGCTCCTGCCCAGACGCCGGTACTCCATCGCCCTCTCCTCCCTCGAAGACCGGAAAGCCCACCGCGGCCGCGCACACCCCACGCCCTCCCGCCGCTGTAATCTAACCTGCTTACTGAGTTATCTGCGACTAAGAGCACCTTTATTGCAAGAGCGGTCCATTTTGTTACAATGCTCTCACCGCAAAGAGCGACCTGTGACCAGAAGGAGCGTAAAAGGTGCGAACCACGCTACAACCGGGTCTGACCAACCGGCTCACCAAGTATCTCAGGGTGACCCAGCAGCTCATCGAGGAGGGCAGGGACGCGGTCTCCAGCAAGGAGCTTGGGGACTTCACGGGGATAAACCCGGTACAGGTACGGCGGGACCTGAACGCCATAGGCTTCTCAGGCACCCGGGGGGTCGGCTACCAGGCCTACGATCTGGTCGAGGCGGTGCGCGGCATCCTGGGGCTGCGCCAGACCTACAACATCGCCCTGGTGGGGGCGGGCAACCTGGGGAGCGCCATAGCCTCCAGCACCATCCTCCCCAAGCGCGGCTTTGTCATCCACGACGTCTTCGACAACGACCCCCAGAAGATCGGGCGCACCGTCGGCAACGTGGTCGTCAAGCACATAGACGAGCTCAAGAAGAGCGTCGCCGAGGCGGACGAGGTGATCGGGATCATCGCCACCCCGGCCTCCGCCGCCCAGCAGGTCGCCGACCTCATGGTCGAGGCGAATATCCGGGTGATCCTTAACTACACCGACGTGCTCCTGCACGTCCCGCCGGGCGTCACCGTCCACCGGATAGACCCGACCGCCCAGCTGATGCACACCCTCTACTACCTCACCCAGGCCGAAGCTGAGGAGGCGCCTCAGACCACCTGAAAGACGCCAAAACCACTAAAGAAAAGAGCGGCCGCGGTTAGGAAGTTCTTACCCGCGGCCGCTTTTCTCCAGTCCCGGTCAGCAAAAAGAAAAGGTCCCGGCCGGGGCGCTGTTTAGGGGTGATAGGTGGGGAAAGGGAAAGGAGGAGTCGCGCCCCGAACTCTTTAATTGTGTGTCGGTTTTGGTTTCGCACCAACCGACGCCAGTATGATATCTCGCTCGTCACACTTTGTAAAGGGCTCGGAACAGAAAATTCAGAAAAATTCTGTAGATAGCTGCGGGAGGTATATAGAAACGGCACATATGGGGTTCCGCATCCGGCGGGACACCGTATGTGGTGTCCCGCCGGATGCGGTGCGGGCTACTCTTCCTCTTCGAGGCGCCGGGCGTACTCCTCCGGGGAGAGGAGGTCGGGTTCCCCGGAGAGCCTGACGCGGATGAGCCAGCCCTCCCCGTAGGGGTCTTCGTTGACCTTCTCCGGGCTCTCCTCGAGGGTGTTATTCACATCAACCACCTCCCCGCTCACCGGGGAGTAGAGGTCGGAGACGGCCTTCACCGACTCTATGGTACCGAAGGGCTCCCCGGCCTCTACCGAGCTACCTACCTGGGGCAGCTCCACGAAGACCACGTCGCCGAGCTCTTCCTGGGCGTGGTCGGTTATGCCCACGGTTGCGGTATCGCCCTCGATGCGGGCCCACTCGTGGGTCCTGGTGTACAGGAGATCCTGCGGTATCTC
>JADDKG010000028.1 GCA_020253895.1 Rubrobacter sp. | reverse complement strand
GTCCCTGCTCCAGGAGCAGGGACAGACCGTACGGCGGCGTGATCAGGCCGAACGCCAGGGTGACGACGACGACGCCCATGTGGACGGGGTTGATGTCGCCCAGCTCCACCAGCGGCACGATAATAGGCATGAAGATCACGATGGCCGGTATGGCGTCTATGAAGTCTCCCGCGATTATCAGCGCGATAACGAGGCAGAACATGATCAGGATCCCGTTCGTCCCCGCGATGCTTTCGATGACGCCGGAGACTGCCTGCGGACCCTGCATGTAGGCGATCAGATACGCGAAAGCGGAGGCCGCGGCGACCGCCATCATGGGGAGCGAGTAGAGCACCGCCGCATGCATGAAGTCCCTGGGCAGGTAGCGCAGGTGGCCTCGTGCTATGAGCGGTATCACGACGAAGATCGTGTAAGCGACCGCGACCATGCCCGCTTCCGTCGGGGTGAACCAGCCGCCCAGGATGCCTCCCATGATGATGATCGGTATCATCAGCGGCAGGACGCTCAGCCTGACGGCGCTCGCCAGGTTCCCGAACGACGATCTCGGCCTCACGCTCCCCGGGTAGCCGAAGAAGTAGCTGTAGACCATCAACCCTCCGCCTATCATCAACCCCGGAACGACACCGCCCAGGAAGAGCGCCGCGATAGAGACGCCGCCGACGGCGCCGTAGATCACGGCCATGACGCTCGGCGGGATCATGTTCGCTATGGTCGACGCGGCGGCGATGAGCGCGGCGGAGTTCGCCGGGTTGTACCCCTCTTTCTTCATGGGAGGCAGGATCACCCGGCTTATGGCCGCCACGTCGGCCGTCGAAGAACCGGAGATCCCGGCGAAGAAGATGCTGAACACGGTTACTACCTGAGCGAGACCGCTGCGTATGTGGCCGACCAGCGCCTGAGCCAGGTTGATCATGCGCTCGGTGACGTTGGAGGAGGCCATGAGCTCCCCGATGAGTATGAAAAACGGTACGGCCAGCAGAGGGACCGAGTTGACGCCGTTGAATAGCTGGTTGACGGCCGCGATCATGCTGACGTCGGTCAGGGCGGTGCCGATGATGACGCTGGCGATGATCGCAAACGCCACCGGCACCCCAAGGTAGCCGAGCACGAGGAAGCAGAGCAGCATCAAGCCAACGATCAACCCGTCACTCATTCGACGTTCACCCTCCCCTCGGCGATCTCACCAAGCTCCTCGTCGCCCTCGCGCTCAAAACCGTTGCGCCAGCCGTTGACGATCCTCTCGACCGTGAACAACGCCATCAGGACCCCCGCCACCGGTATCGCGGCGGTTATGACCGCTATCGGGGTCCCGGAGGGCTGCAAGAAGTTCCCGAAACCCTGGAGGAAGTTGAAGTAGCCGAAGTAGGCGAGAAAGAGGCACACACCTAGGACGACCAGGTGGTTGAAAGTCTCCATCAGCGCTCTTTTCGTCCCCCTGAGGGACTGCGCCGCTGCGGCGAGCTGGAAGTGCTCGTTGCGGCGCACGGCGGCCGCCCCGCCGATAAAAATGCCCAGACGAAAGCCCCCAGGGTAATCTCCTGAAGAGAGTTTATGGGACGGCCGATGCTCCTCGTGACCACGTCGAGCAGCACCGTAGTGCTGAACGTGGCGATAAAGATACCGCTGAGCCACATCAGCACCCGCTCTATCGGGTCGAACGCCCGCCACTTCAGGTGCCGGTCCCTGCCGGAGACTACCGTGCCCATACCCTCGGGCGTGTTCTCGTTCATCGCGCTAGTACCTCATGGTCGGACGCTTCACCAATCCCGCGCGATTACCGCAGACCGCGGATGAGATCCACCAGCTCCACGGCGTAATCCCCCAGGTCCCTGGCAAGCTCGTCCTGGAGCGGCTGCGCGATCTGCCTGAAGCTATCCCGGTCCACGTTCTCGAAGAACTTCACGCCCAGCTCGCTGTATTCTTCTTTCTTCTCTTTCTCGAGTTCGAAGCCTTGCAGCGTGGCCTTCTGCCCCACCTCGTCGGCGGCCGCCTGGACCCAGCCCTTCTCCTCCTTGGAGAGACTATTCCACACCTTGTCGGTGACCCAGATCGTCTGCGTGTTCCCTGCATGCTGCGTCATGGACATGACCGGCGCGACCTCGTAGTGCTTGTTGATGCCGTAGTAGGTCACCGCGTTCTCCGCCATATCCACGACCCCGGTCTGCAGCGCCGTATACACTTCCGGGAAGGCCATGTGCACGGTCTGGGCCCCGTACGCCTTGAACGTCACGTCCTCGGTCTTGGTGGCCTGGACGCGGATCTTCTTGCCCTTTATGTCGTCGACGGTCCTAACCTCGGTCTCCTTGGCGTAGATGTTGCGCAAGGGCAGCGTGTAGAGCGTCAGGGCCTGAGCGCCCTCCACCGACTCGGAGACCATCTCCCTGAAGACCTTTACGACCTCCCTGTCCGAGAGGGCGTTCGCGATGTGGTCCTTGGACTCGAAGAGGTAGTGCAGCGAGAACACCCCCGCCTGCGGAACTATGGCCGCCGCGTTCGCCGTCGAGGAGTTCACGAAGTCTATGTCCCCCGAACGGACCTTCTCCAGCAGCTCCGGCTCGCCGCCGAGCTGCGCGGCCGGGAACTGCTTGATGGTCATCCTTCCGCCGCTCGCGTCTTCGAGCGCCTTCTGGAAGATGTCCGCCGCGATGCCGTGGGTGGTCTTCTCCGGTCCCTCAAAGGCGTACCGGAACTCGCGAACCTCGCCACCACCGCCGCCCTGCTCGCTGCCACCGCCACCAGCACCGCAGCCAGCGACACCCAGCAAAGCTGCTCCGGCAAACCCCGCTCCACCGACCTTAAGGAAGTCCCGGCGGCTGAACTCCTTGCGGAATACGTTGCTCCCACCCACTATCGCTCCTCCTTCGTCGGGTAACCAGACTCTCCCCAAATATTTTCTACTGGATGAAATTCTTATCCACCTAATGGAGCATGATACGGTGCTCCTGTGTGGCTGTCAAGTTCAGGGTACGGGGAGCGAGGCGGTCGTCGCGCGGCAGACCGCGCGGAGGAAGAACCATTCGCCCCACATCACGGAACTGTCCACGGCGTCCTGGTGCGGCACCGAGTAGGCGGAATGCAGTAGGATCCCTTCTTCCCCCTGCTTGTCCCGCGCGAGATAGTCCTTGCAGAGTGATGCCAACATGGCCTCGGCCAAGCCCTGGTAGTAAGCTCGCCGTAGGGGATCGGGGTGTATATCCGCGAGCTCCAGGAAGGCGTTGGCGCAGATAGCGGTGGCCGAGGAGTCCCTTGGGGCGGCGGGATCGCGGTCGGCGAAGTCCCAGGGTGGGACGAGGTCGCCGGGCAGAGCACCGACGAAGTAACCTGCCGCCCTCTCTGCCGTTTCGAGGAAGGATGGGTCTCCGTGCTCTCGGTAGGCCAGGGCCCAGCCGTAGATCCCCCACGTAACACCCCGAGACCAGGTCGAGTCGGGATCGGCCCCCTGATAGGTGCCGCCTGCGACACCTTCACCGGTATCCGGGTCAAAGGTGTATATGTGGTAGGTGGAGCCGTCTGGACGCAGGTAGTAGCGGGCCGAGGTCGCGGCGTGCGCGCGGGCGATCTCGGCGAGCTCCTTTTCTCCTGTTTGGTGAGCGGCCCACCACAACAGGGGCAGGTTCATCATGGTGTCGATGGCCGTGGAAGCCCTGGCGAGCGGGTGATCCAAGGGCCCCCAGGCCTGCAGATACTTTCCGTGCGGGTTGAACCGTGCG
>JADDKG010000279.1 GCA_020253895.1 Rubrobacter sp. | reverse complement strand
CGAGTACGCCCGGGCCGACGCCGTCTACAGGGACTTCCTCAGGAAACACCGGCTCCAGATCCGCTCCCCCGAGGACTGGCAGCGCTTCATCCTCGTCGCCTCCACCAGCCACTCCGGGGGAAGGGAGGCGTTGCTCGCGGCGCGCAAAAGGCGCGAGATCCAGAACTCCGCCGTCCGCAAGGTCGCCACGCTGGAGAACCTCCTGAAAAAACACTGGAACGACCGGTGCATCGTGTTCACCAAGAGCGTCGAGGAGGTCTATGCCCTCTCCCGGAGGTTCCTGCTGCCCGGGATAACCTA
Organism: Rubrobacter sp.; assembly: GCA_020253895.1. Classification (GTDB taxonomy): domain Bacteria; phylum Actinomycetota; class Rubrobacteria; order Rubrobacterales; family Rubrobacteraceae; genus Rubrobacter_B. Next base: position 2,227 of record JADDKG010000279.1, on the reverse strand, counting down.
CGAGACCCCGGCCCGGGAGAGGAAGGAGATCCTGGACCGCTTCCGGGAGGGCCGCTACCGGGCGATCATCGCCTCCGACGTGCTGAACGAAGGCGTGGACGTGCCGGAGGCCGGGGTGGGGATCATCCTGGCCGGGAGCGCCTCCCGGCGGGAGTACGTCCAGCGGCTCGGGCGGCTCCTGCGCCCGCGGGAGGGGAAGCGGGCGGTGCTCTACGAGCTGGTGAGCCGGGAGACGGGGGAGGAGTTCGCCGCCCGGCGGCGGCGCGGGGAGGGGTTCTAGGGTGCTCCGTTCGGAGCACGTGATGGCGGCCGTCCGGCGGGGGAGGATACAACCCCACCGGCTCTCGCCGGAGGACCCGCGGGTGCTGGGGGTGGCCGGGGAGCTGTGCGCCCTCTACGCGGGGCACCTGGGCGGCGACCGGGCCTCGCTGGAGGAGAGGCTCGAGGCGCTGGAGGAGGAGCTCGGTCCCCGCCTGGACCCCCGGCGGGGCTTCAGGGTGGTGCGGGCGCTCGCCCGGCTGCTCGAGGAGCGGGCCGAGTGGGCCTCCCCCACCACGGCCGATCCCTACACCGTGCGCACCCGCATCTTCGAGCTCGCGGCCGGGCTGCCCGGGCTCCCCGCCTCCGAGCCGGACATCCTCGGCGGGCCCACCAGGGAGGAGGTGCTCGCCCGGGTCGCGGCGGAGACCGGGGTGGAGGACCCGGCGGCCGTCATGTACGCCGACCGGCAGGCCGCCCAGCGGCTCGCCTCCTTCGAGGAGGTCGGACCCGAGCAGCTGGTGGAGCGGTACAACACGGCCCAGGTGCAGGGCGTGCTCTACGCGGCCCGGGAGCTGGTGGTGGACCTCGGCCGGGGGGCCGACGCCAGGACCGTCTTCCGCTACATTAAGGGGCTGGGCCTGATCTACCGTCTGGAGCCCACCCGGGAGGGGTACAGGGTCCTCCTGGATGGCCCTCTCTCCCTCTTCGGCCCCACCCGGAAGTACGGGGTACGGCTGGCCCGGTTTCTGCCTGGGCTGCTGCTGACCTCCCCGTGGCAGCTCTCCGCTGCGGTGGAGTGGCGCGGCCGGGAGGCTCGTCTGGAGATGGACTCCCGCACCTGCGGGCTGAAGAGCCACCACGCCGGGCCGCGGGCCGAGGGGGACCGGGAGGAGGTGCTCCGGGCCTTCGTCCGCTCCTGGGAGCGGCGCGGGGACACCGGCGGCTGGGAGCTGGAGGAGGGCCCGGGCATCCTGCCCCTCCCGGAGAGGCGGGCCGCGCTCGTCCCGGACTTCACCCTCTGTAACCCCCGCACCGGGGAGCGGGCGCACCTGGAGATCCTCGGGTTCTGGACCGAGCGGAACCTGGTGGAGCGGGTGGACCTGCTCCGGGCGGCAGAGCGCGAGGGCCACCGGCTCCTGGTGGCCGCCTCCGAGAGGCTCGGCGCCTCGCAGGAGGCGCTCTCCCGGGCGGTAGGTGGCGGCGTTATCCCGTTCAAAGACCGCCTCCAGGCGCGGGCGGTGCTGGAGAGGCTCGCCCGGTGAGCGGAGAAGCCGTCCGCCGGCTGCTCCCGCTCGCCCTGGCCTGCGCCTTCGCCGCGGCCCTCTTCGGCTTCGGGGCCGAGGTGTTCTCCTGGAGGAGCGCCTACGCCGGGGAGCACGGGAGGGTGACCCTGATCCAGATCTCCCGCCTCGCGGTCCTGGTGGGGCTGGCGGTGCTGCTCGTGCTGCGCGGCGGGTGGTGGGGGGTGGCGGCGGCGGTGGGGATGGTCTTCGCTGCCACCGCCGCGGAGTGGGCGCTGTTCCCCCTCGCCTTCCGTTGGGCGGCCCTGGAGAACCCGGAGGGCTACGCCCGGCGCTTCGGGGAGGTGAGCCGGCCGGGCTACGGCGAGTGGTCCACCTACGACGTGATCGCGGTGGGGTTCTCGGCGGCCCTGGCCCAGGGCCTGCGGATGATGGCCGGGGTCAACCCCACGGGTCCTCGGAACGAATGACCTCTATCTCCTCGTCCTCGTCGAAGTCCAGCAGGAAGACCTCACCCTGGGCGTTGAAGTCGTAGCGGTCGCGGGGGAGCCTGCCCTCCTCGGAGTCCACGACCTCTACGTCGGTGACCAGCTTGCCGCGCCCCCGGCACCGGCGGCACACCATCGGCCGCCAGGCGGCCCCGTCGTCGCCGCGCCCGCCGCAGTTGGGGCACTCCCTGAAGCCGGTGTACCTGATGGTGATCCTGCGCGCCATCACAGGAAGGG
>JADDKG010000278.1 GCA_020253895.1 Rubrobacter sp. | reverse complement strand
TTCTACTACCCGGACCTCTCGGAAGAGGACCTGGCTGAAGAGCTCCGCCACGCGCGGAAGCCATAGAAGCCGGACAGCTCTTTGGAACGCCCCGGTCCCTCCGAAGAGCAGACCGTCTTCGACACGAGCTCGCTGGTCTTTTTGGATCTACTCGGCTACGTCCCGCTCCTCAGAGGGTTCTACCGGGTCGTGCTGCCGGAGGCCGTCTCCGAGGAGCTCTCCGCGCGTCCGGGCGCACCCGGTAGTGGAGTAATCTCGCTGGACTGGGTGGAGCACCGCGCTCCCGACGCGCGGAGCGTGCGCCGGGTGAGGCAGGAGCCGCCCGCGGTAGGCAGGGGCGAAACGGAAGTCATCGCGCTCGGGATAGAGTTCTCTTGCCCGGTCGTGCTCGACGACAGGAAGGCGCGCCTCCGCGCCCGCCGGGCGGGGTTGGAGATCACGGGCACTTTAGGCATCCTGCTCCGATTGCACCGCCTAGGCCTCGCCTCGCGGGGCCTCGAAGAGGACCTGCGGTTGCTCGAAGAGACCGGCATGAGGATCTCACCCGAGCTGCGCCGGATGGTGCTCGATGCTGGGACCAGGGAACAGGAAGGCCGGTAGTCTAGCCCGGCCGGCGACCTCCGCTAGCGGCCAACGTCCACGTAACGTTGGTCTTCCAACCAGCGGTAGAGTGCCTTGCGGCTCACCCGCACACTACGGCCGATCTTGACGGCCGGGATCTCGCCGTCCGCAACCAGCTCGTAAGCGCGGCTGCGCGCGATCCGCAACACCTCCGCCACCTCCGGCACCTTCAGCCACTCGTGCTGATGTTCGTCCATGTAGCCCTCCTGCGTTCGTTTGCGGCTACACGGATGCTACGGTGTGCCATGGCGCTTGCGTACCGGAATCCGAAGGATGTTCGATTTCCGGGTGCGCGAAGAGTCCTGCTACCCACCACGCCAGGCTGTCACTGTCGGCACGCGCTACACTTGGGGCATGGACAGCGGGACGCGGACGCTTGAGGAGGTACTCCGGGATCTGGACGGCGGCTTGCAGGATCTCTACGGTGAGCGCTACGGAGGCCTCGTGCTCTACGGCTCCCGGGCCCGAGGGGAGGCCAACGAGGGCAGCGACGTGGACCTGCTGTTGCTCCTGGAGGGGCCGGTCGAGGTCGGCAGGGAGATCCGGCGCTCCTCCGGAGTGGTGGCTTCCCTGGCTTTGGAAGCCGGCCTCGTGCTTTCCCTGGTGCCGGTGAGCATCGAGGACTATGGGGCTTCCTCGGACCCGTACCTGATCAACGCCCGCAGAGAGGGCGCTATCGTTTCGCCCGCGGCCGGATGAGCGACAGTCCGGAGATCCTCGATAACCTCCTCACGAAGGCGCAGCGCTCGTTTGAAGCCGCCGAGGGCTTGCTGGAAGACGGCCATGCGGACTTCGCCGCCTCCCGCGCCTACTACGGCTGTTTCTATACCGCCGAGGCCCTGCTTCTCTCCAGAGGTTTGAGCTACTCCCGACACGCTCAGGTGGTGGCGCAGTTCGGCCGTCACTTCGCGAAGACCGAAGAGCTGGACTTACGCTACCACCGGCTCCTGATCGAGGCTTTCGGACTCCGGCAAGCCGCCGACTACTCCGCGGCGCCCGAAACCGTGAGCCAAGAGGACGCGGAGCATACGATCAGGGAGGGCAAAGAATTCCTTGCCGCCGCACGCGAATACCTGGAGCGGCAATGACGCCGGAAACCCTGCAGAAACCGCGTTAGGGCGCGTCGCCAGGACACGCTCTTCGAGACCGGAAAGTTACTGCAACCGTACTGCAACCGGGCCGGTACGGGCGCGTACGCGGTGGACACGCCGCCGCCGCGATTTTCGTAAAATACCTGCAAAACGGTATAATTTTCGGACACGGCAGGACGTGATAGAATGTCGCGGGCAGACTTCACACGGCAGAGGTCGCTGGTTCGATCCCAGCATCGCCCACTCACTAAAATACCGCTATTTGCAGGTAAACGCGGGGAGAGAGAAGAGGCTGGGGCTCTCTCCCGGCCTCTTTCACCCTAGAGGCACTCAGGGGGCTCTCTGGGAAATTCGGCCCCGGGTTGGAACGGTTTGCACCCTATTCCATAAGAACTATGTCCCGGAAGGATCTGCACCGGGAAGGTAGAAGTCTGGCCCCGAAAAGCTTCGCTGCAGAGCGACCATCCGGGCTGCCCAATGGCTTTCTGGATTGTTCCGCGGACTCTCATGGTCCTCTTGTAGATAGAAGTTAGAAGCGGAAACGGAGCGGCGGAAGCATGAGTCGCTGGGCCTGTAAGCTCGTTCGGGATCCTTGTGCGGGCCACTTTTATGCACCATCCAGAGTAGCGATCTCCAGAACGAGGGCGGGGATAAAACGAGCGGCCCGTCGCCGAGAAACGGCGAGATGCCCGCATCTTGAGGAGCATCGGAGAAGGCCTGGCGCGAGCGGGCCAGGGTTCTCGAGGCGGGAGGTCCGCCGGCGGACCGGTGGGCAGCAGGCAGGTGCTTATCGCGCCGGACCTGAAACCGGGAGGGCGGCGTTGATCCTCGCCTTCAACTCCGCCAGCGGGCAGGGCCAGAGCACTGTGCTTTCGCTCGCTTCGGGCTCATCTGCGGAGACGCTTATCAGGGAGAGGACCGGAACCTTCGCCGTTGCGGGGAGGGTCTCTAGAAGGCTCCGGACAGACTCGCTGCGTGGCGAAGGAGTCAGCAGCAGAAGGCCGATGTCAGCGGTCGTCTCGGAGCCCGTATCAAAGACCTGCTCCGGCAGAAACCGGGCCTTGTATCCAGCAGCCTCCAGCAGCAGCTCCAAGGCTTGGCCGACGACGGGGTCTCCGCCGAATATGCCCACCGTGGTCGGGGTCCGGGTTTTACGAGGTTCCATCTAACCTCCCTTTGCAGCCACCATCAGTAGGAATATCGCCCTTCTCGCCCTCATGGTCCTGTCCCTTCCTGGAGGGTAATCCCTACCTGTTCGTTACGCGCACCGTGAGTATGCAGGGGTTCGAAGCTCCTGCATATATGCCGGGTGGAGTATTTACCGTTGGACAGGTGACGTATTTCTACCCTGTCTGGGGTACAATGCCGAGCTCGATGGCCTTCACGGCGGCCTGGGTGCGGTCGGAGACCCCGAGCTTGGCGATGATGTGCCCAACGTGGACCTTCACCGTGCCTGGGCTTATCACCAGTTGCTTGGCGATCTGCCGGTTCGTCAACCCTTGCGCCAAAAGGCGTAGGATCTCGACCTCGCGCGGGGTCAGCGGCTCAGGGAGTTTCGGGGGTTTCTTTGCAAGAGGTGAGTTTCCGGACTCCTGTGCCTCTGTGGCGATTCGTTGGAGCAGCTGCATGGCAAGCTCCTGATTTATCGGGGACTCGCCGTTTAGGGTTCTCCTGATAGAGTTGATCAGCTGCTGCCTGGTAGCCTCCTTCAGGATGTAGCCGGAGGCCCCGGCCTTGACGGCTTCGGACAGGTAGTCGTCGCTGGCGTGTGTGGTGACTATCAGGATGCTTGTGGCGGGGTGTTCGGCTTTGATCAGGCGGGTGGCCTCCAAGCCGTCCATCTGCGGCATCCGCACGTCCATCAGGATCAGGTCGGG
>JADDKG010000277.1 GCA_020253895.1 Rubrobacter sp. | reverse complement strand
GCGGGCCAGACGCTGGTCATCATAAGCGGCGGGGAGGGGATAGACCTCTCGGTCGGGGCGGTGGTCACCCTGGGCGCCATCCTGGTCTTCAGGCTCGGCACCGGCGAGGCCGGCGGGGCGCTCTTGGCGCTCGCCATAGCCCTCGGGGTCGGGCTCCTCATAGGGGCGGTGAACGGGCTCGGGATCACGCTACTCAAGATCCCACCCCTGGTGATGACGCTGGGGATGGCCGGGGTGGTGCAGGGCCTGATCCTGGTCATAACCCGGGGCCAGCTGCGCGGGGAGACCCCGGACCTCCTGACCGGGCTGGTCTCCGGCTCCCTCCTGTTCGGGATACCGGGGGTGGTGCTGGTGTGGGTTGCGCTGGGCGTCCTGATGTGGCTCCTCCTGTGGCGCACCCCGTACGGGCGGCAGCTCTTCGCCGTGGGGGTCAACCGGACCACCGCCCGGCTCTCCGGGGTCAGGGTGCCCGCGGTGATCGTGGCCACCTACGCCCTGAGTGGGATGCTCGCCGCCCTGGGTGGGGCCGTCCTCCTCGGCTACACCCGGCAGGTCTTCCTGAACCTCGGCGACCCATACACCCTTCCCTCGGTGGCCGCGGTGGTCGTCGGGGGGACCCTGCTAGCGGGCGGCGTCGGCAGCTACTCGGGGACGATGGCCGGGGCGCTGGTCCTCACCCTCCTGACCAGCCTGCTCACCGCCCTGGACCTGCCCGAGTCCGCCCGCCAGATCGTCTACGGGCTGACCCTGCTGGCCCTGCTCTCCCTCTACGGCAGGCAGCGGGCGCTAAGAGAGTGAGGCACGCGTTAGAGATGCATGACACAAAGCCTTTACGCATCGGCTTCATAGGGAGCGGCTTTATAGCCCGCTTCCACCTGCAGGCCTTTCTCGGGGTGAGGGACGCCAAGATCTCGGCCGTCTTCAGCCCCACCCCCTCCCACCGGGAGGCGCTCGCCGCCGAGGCGAGTAAGATGGGGCTCGGCCCCTGCACCCCCCACCCCTCCGTGGAGAGCATGCTCCGCTCGGGGGAGGTGGATGCGATCTGGATCCTCGGTCCCAACAGCACCCGCCTGGCGCACATGCGGGCCATACACCGCGAGGTGAAGGCGGGGCGCGCCTCCTTGCTCGGGGTGGCCTGCGAGAAGCCCCTGGCGCGCAACCTCTCGGAGGCCCGCGAGATGCTGCGCCTGGCCGAGGACGCAAACCTCAACCACGGCTACCTGGAGAACCAGCTCTTCTCCACCGCCGTCCGGCGGGGCCGGGAGATCATCTGGCGCCGGGCGGCCCCCATAGCCGGCCGGCCGTACCTGGCCCGGGCCTCCGAGGAGCACTCCGGCCCCCACGCTCCCTGGTTCTGGCGCGGGGAGGAGCAGGGCGGCGGCGTGCTCTCGGACATGATGTGCCACAGCGTGGAGGTGGCCCGCTACCTGCTCACCGAGCCCGGCAGGAGCCGGGAGACGCTGAGGCTCCTGAGCGCGAACGCCACCATCGCCAGCCTGAAGTGGACCCGTCCGGAATACGCCGCCCAGCTCAAGGAGGCGACGGGGGCGGACTACACCCGGCGCCCGGCCGAGGACTTTGCCCGGGGCACCCTCACCCTGGAGGACGAGGCGGGACGGAGGCTAATCATAGAGGCCACCACCTCCTGGTCGTACGTCGGGCCGGGGCTCAGGATCCAGCTCGAGCTCCTCGGCCCCGAGTACGCCATGGAGTACAGCACCCTGAACACCGGGCTCAAGGTCTTCCTCTCCCGCAACGTCAGAGGGAAGGCGGGAGAGGACCTCGTCGAGAAGCAGAACGCCGAGCAGGGCCTGATGCCGGTGCTGGAGGACGAGGCCGCCACCTACGGCTACACCCTGGAGGACAGGCATATGGTCGCAAGCTTCCTCCGCGGGGAGCCCCCGGAGGAAACCTTCCGCGACGGCGTGGCGGTCGTCGAGATGCTCATGGCCCTCTACCGCTCCGCCGAGACCGGCCGCACCATAGCCCTCCCGGACGGAGAACTCGAGGACTACGTCCCCGCGGTGGCTCGGGGGGAGTACCGCGGGTAGCAAGGGAACGGAAGACGAGAAGAGAAAGGGGGAGAGAGATGCCGCGACCGGTAACCCTGTTCACCGGCCAGTGGGCGGACCTGCCGCTCGAGAAGCTGGCCCCGCTCGCCAGGGAGATGGGCTACGACGGGCTGGAGCTCGCCTGCTGGGGGGACCACTTCGAGGTGCAAAGGGCCCTCTCCGAGGACGGCTACGCCGAGAGCCGCCGCGAGATCCTCAAGGAGAACGGGCTGGAGTGCTACGCCATCGGCAACCACCTCGTCGGCCAGGCCGTCTGCGACCCCATAGACGCCCGCCACAGAGCGACCCTCCCCGCGCACGTGTGGGGCGACGGAGACCCCGAAGGGGTGAGGCAGCGGGCCGCCCAAGAGATGAAGGACACCGCCCGCGCCGCAAGGAGGCTCGGCGTGAGCGTCGTCACCGGCTTCACCGGCTCCTCCGTCTGGCACAAGCTCTACTTCTTCCCGCCCACCTCCCGGGAGGAGATAGACGCCGGCTACGAGGACTTCGCGGAGCGGTGGCACCCCATCCTGGACGTCTTCGACGAGGAGGGGGTACGCTTCGCCTTCGAGGTGCACCCCACCGAGATAGCCTACGACCTCTACTCCGCCGGGCGGGCACTGGAGGCCATAGGCCGCCGCGAGGCCTTCGGCTTCAACTTCGATCCCTCGCACCTCTACTGGCAGTTCGTCGACCCCGTGCGGTTCATAGACCGGTTCGCCGACCGCATCTACCACGTCCACATGAAGGACGCCATCCGCACCCTCGACGGCCAGAGCGGCATCCTCTCCTCCCACCTCCCCTTCGGGGATCACCGCCGCGGCTGGGACTTCCGCTCGCTGGGGCGCGGCGGTGTGGACTTCGAGGAGATAGTGCGGGCCCTCAACCGCATCGGTTACGAGGGGCCGCTCTCGGTGGAGTGGGAGGACTCGGGGATGGACCGGGTGCACGGGGCCCGCGAGTCCGCCGCCTTCGTCCGGCGGCTGGACTTCGAGCCCTCCGGCGTGGCCTTCGACGCAGCCTTCGGGGAGGGGTGAGATGGAGAAGCTGAAGATGGGGATGGTCGGCGGGGGCGAAGGCTCCTTTATCGGGGCGGTACACCGCCGGGCGGCGCTCATGGACGGCCAGATAGAGCTCGCCGCTGGGGCGCTCTCCTCCACCCCGGAGAAGGCCCGCCGCTCCGGGCGGGCGCTGGGCCTCCCGGAGAGGAGGAACTACGGCAGCTGGGAGGAGATGCTGGAGGGAGAGCTAGCCCTCCCCGAGGAGGAGCGGATAGACTTCGTTAGCATCGTCACCCCCAACCACATGCACTTCCCGGTGGCCCTCGCCTTCGTGAGAGCCGGGATCGACGTGGTCTGCGACAAGCCGCTGGTGCACACCTCCGGGCAGGCCGGGGAGCTCGTGCGGGCCGTCGAGGAGGCGGGGGTGGTCTTCTGCGTCACCTACAACTACACCGGCTACCCCATGGTCCGGCAGGCGCGGCACATGGTCCGCTCCGGGGAGCTGGGCGAGATCCGCAAGGTCATCGTGGAGTACAGCCAGGGCTGGCTCGTGCGGCGGCTGGAGGAGGCCGGGGACAAGCAGGCCGCGTGGCGCACCGACCCCGCCCTCGCCGGGGCCGCCGGGGCCATAGGGGACATCGGCTCGCACGCCGAGAACCTGGTGGCCACCGTGACCGGGCTCGAGATCTCCGAGATCTGCGCCGACCTCACCACCTTCGTCGAGGGCCGCCGCCTCGACGACGACGGCAACCTCCTCCTCCGCTACGAGGGCGGGGCAAAGGGGGTGATGATCTCCTCCCAGATCTCCACCGGAGAGGAGAACAACCTGAGCCTCCGGATCTACGGGACGGAAGGCGGCCTCCGGTGGCGCCAGGAGGAGCCCAACCACCTCCTCTTCACCCCCTTCGGGGAGCCCTCCCGCATCCTCCGCCGGGGCAACCCCTACCTCTGCGAGGACGCCCGGCGGGCTACCCGCCTCCCCGCCGGCCACCCGGAGGCGTTTATCGAGGCCTTCGCGAACCTCTACCTGGAGGTCGCCGCGGCAATCCGCGCCCGCCGCGAGGGCCGCGCCCCGGAGAGACCCCCCGCCTTCCCCACCGTCTACGACGGGGCCCGCGGGGTGCACTTTATCGAGAAGGTAGTGGAGAGCAGCCGCAGCGAGAGGAAGTGGCTCGACGCCCGGTGGCGCGTCCCCCACCCCGAGGGCGCCGAGGCTCCGAAGGGGTAGAGGGACCCGGAGGGCCGGCCTACCCGGGCCCGTCCCCCTGAAACCTCAGCACGCCCCCTATCCGGGGCGGGAAGGGCAGGTGGTTGAAGCCCGCCAGCAGGCGGCCCTCACCTCCACCCCGGACCAGCCCTGCTACGTAGGCCAGAGGAAACCTCCCGGACATCTCCCTCCTCCTGGTAGCCTGCGGCGAGGGGCCTCCCCTTGGGGCCGTCGCCCGTCGCTCTCCCACAGGTTCAGCATCAGCACCCCAAATCCTCCTTGTAGATGCGGGCTGCCTACACTACAGCCTCGGCCGCATCCGGCTGCTGCGGGGAGACGGCGAGGAGCCGCTGGACCTTGCAGGCGAGCCCGAACCGGAGCTGGCCTGCCGGCTCCTGCGGGCGGCCGAGGGGGTCCCGGCCTCCTCCTAGGGGTGGACCGGCTCCCCCATAAGCCCTCCCACGTACCCCCCGAACAGGGAGGCTCCGGAGAGCATGACGGCCACCGGGAGGCTCTCCGCCGCAAAGCCGAGCGCCGCCGGGGGGAGAAGCCCGTCGCGCGCCAGCGCGTTCCCCGCCGGGGGGAGCACGGACACCAGCACGCCCCCCACGCACAGGCCCACCAGAGCCGTCATTGCCCCGTTGACCCCGCCCGAGGTCCCGGCGCGCCGCCCGGCCACGTACCCGCCGAGCAGGTAGGCAAAAAAGCCGGAGACCGCCAGGATCACCGCGAGCCCCAGAACCGTCCCGTCGGCCTCCACCGGGATCCCGACCGCCACCGGGTACAGGCGCTTCAGGAGCGCGGTCAGACCGGCCCCGGCGAGGGCGGCGACCAGCCAGCCCAGCCCCACGGCCGCCCAGGAGAGCCTGACGTTACCCGGCGCACGCATCATCCGCTCCCAAAGAGACTATTATCCCTGCGCCGCGTCAACCCCGCACGGCCCCCCGTTAGCGCCCGGCAAAGGGTGCGTTAAGGCAATGTTGGGCCGCCGGGCGGGTATAAGTGGTTTTGTGGCTTTCAGGTTCCGCATATGGATGCCCGCCGCCGTCATCTTCACCGTGCTCCTGACCGTGGTGCTGATGTTCGCCTACGGCATACCCGCCGTGCAGACCCGGCTTCGGGACTACGCCCAGGACCGCACGCTCGCCCGCGCCGCCGCCATAGCCGACGCGCTCTCCGGCGAGCGGCGCGACGACTGGCGGCGGACGCTCCGGGCCTCCGCGGGTGAGGGGCAGACCAGCATCCTGGTGGTCGGCCGGGAGGGGGAGGTGTTGCTGCGGGCGGGCTCGCCGCCGCCGGAGGGG
>JADDKG010000276.1 GCA_020253895.1 Rubrobacter sp. | reverse complement strand
GTTCGTCTCGAGCTCCCGGGCCGCGGAGAGCACCGGCCCGTGCCCGCAGTACAGCCGGGTCCCCTCCGACCACAGCGGCATCACCTTGCGCAGGGAGACCTCGAGCTACTCCCAGGAGGCGCCGGGGATGTCCGTGCGGCCCACGCTGCCCGGCAGGATAAGGTCCCCTACTAGCTGGTCCTCGCCGACTACAAAGGTCACGGAGCCCGGCGAGTGGCCGGGGGTGTGCAGCACCCGGAAGCTCTCCCCACCGAGCTCCAGCAGCCTCCCGTCCTCAAGCGGGTCGTAGCCCGCCACCCCGGCGGGCTCGGCGTCCGCCGGGTGCATGTAGACCGGGGCGCCCGTCTCGCGGCGCACCTCCTCCAGCGCGCCGATGTGGTCCGCGTGGCCGTGGGTGATCAGGATAGCCGCCACCTCCCCCCGCAGCCGCCCGAGGATCCTCTCCGGCTCCGCCCCGGCGTCTACGATCACCTCGCCCTCCGGGGCGTGTACAACGTACGCGTTGACCTCGAAGCCGTCGAACGAGACGGCGACCCGCTCGATCTCGGCCAAGCGCTCCCCCCTACCTCTCGATCGGCGTGCCGTCGCGCGAGACCCGGTAGACGTCGTAGACGTCCGGGATCGCGCGCACCTTGCGGATGATCCCCTCCACGTGCTGGGCGCTCGCCGCCCGGAAGGCGAACCTGCTCAGGGCGGTCCGCTCCTCGATGGTGTCCACCCGGGCGGAGAGGATGCTCACCCCCGAGTCGGAGATGGTCGCGGTGATGTCCCGCAGGAGGTGCATCCTGTCCAGAGCCTCGACCATGAGCTCCACCGTGAAGAGCTTCCCGTCGCCCACCGCCCACTCCACTTCCACAAAGCGGTCCGGGTCGCGCTCCCGGAGCGCGCGGGCGTTCGGGCATCCGGCGGCGTGCACCACCACCCCCCGCCCCAGCGAGACGTAGCCCACGATGTCATCGCCGGGCATCGGGGTGCAGCAGCGGGCCAGCCGGGTCAGGATGCCGCTCGCCCCGACCACCCGCACCCCGGTCTCCTCGTCCGGCCGCCCGTCGTCCGGGAGCGGCAGCGGGGCGAGCGCCGGGCTGCGCGGCGCGGGCTCCTCTTCTGCGGGCTCCACCCGCTCGGCCACCCGGTGCACCACGTTCTCGGCCGAGAGCGCACCCTGGCCCACGGCGGCGAACAGGTCGTCGAGGCTCTGGTAGTTCGACGCCGCAGCGACCTCCTCCAGCACCTCGTGCGGGACGTTGCTCAGGTGCCGCTTCTTCAGCAGCTCCATGACCTTCTCCCGCCACGAGGAGAGGTTCTCCTCCCGGTCGGCCTTGTTGAAGTACTGCCGGATCTTGTTGCGCGCCCGGCCGCTCTTGACCACCGAGAGCCAGTCCCGGCTCGGGCTCGCCGACTTGCCGGTGATGATCTCGACCCTGTCCCCGGAGACCAGCTCCGAGTCCAGCGGGACGATCCTGCCGTTCACCTTGGCGCCGATGCAGCGATGGCCGACCTCGGTGTGCACGTGGTAGGCGAAGTCTATCGGGGTGGCTCCGGAGGGCAGGCTTATGACGTCCCCCTTGGGCGTGAACACGTACACCTCGTCGGCCCCGAGCTCGCTCTTGAGCGCCTCCATGAACTCCAGCGCGCTCGAGGTCTCCTGCTGCCACTCCATCATGCTCTTCAGCCAGTCCAGCCGGTCCGCCCGCCCGTTCTCGCCGACCCCCTCCTTGTACATCCAGTGGGCCGCGATGCCGTACTCGGCGGTGCGGTCCATCTCCTCGGTGCGGATCTGGATCTCCAGCAGCTTGCCCTCGTTGGACATCACGGTGGTGTGCAGCGACTGGTACATGTTGAACTTGGGCATCGCGATGTAGTCCTTGAAGCGCCCGGGGATCGGCTTCCAGACCGAGTGGATCACGCCCAGCGCCCCGTAGCAGTCGCGCACGGAGTCCACGATGACCCTGAGGCCCGCCAGGTCGTAGATCTCGTTGAACTCCTTGTTGCGGCGGACCATCTTGTTGTAGATGGAGTAGAAGTGCTTGACCCGCCCCTTTACCTCGGCCCGTATACCGGCCTCGGAGAGGTAGCGCTTGAGCTCGGCGGCCCGCGCGCTGATAAAAGCCTCCCGCTCGTCCCGCCGGGCGGCCACCAGCCGCTTTATCTCCTCGTAGCGCCGGGGGTGGAGGGTGGCGAAGGCCAGGTCCTCCAGCTCCCACTTGAGGGAGTAGATCCCGAGGCGGTGGGCCAGGGGGGCGTAGATCTCCAGCGTCTCGGTGGCCTTCTCCAGCTGGGTCTCCCGCTTGAGGTACTCGAGGGTGCGCATGTTGTGCAGCCGGTCGGCGAGCTTGATGATGATCACCCGCACGTCCCGGCTCATGGCCACGATCATCTTCCGCAGGGACTCGGCCTGGGCCTCCTCCAGGTTCCCGCTGGGGAGCCGCTTGAGCTTGGTGACCCCGTCGACGATCTCGGCGACCTCCTCGCCGAACTTCTCCCGCAGCTCCTCCTTGGTCACCCCGGTGTCCTCCAGCACGTCGTGCAGGAGGGCCGCGGCGATGGTCGTGGGGTCCATCCTGAGGTCGGCGAGGATGTCCGCGGTGGCCAGCGGGTGCAGGATAAAGGGCTCCCCGCTCCGGCGCCGCTGCCCCCGGTGGGCGGCGTGCGCCAGGTTGTACGCCTCGGCTATGAGCTCCTCGGCCCGCTCGTCGGGCCAGTAGCCGAGCACCTTCTCCAGGAGCGAGGAGATGGTGGCCGGCGGCCCAACCACGCCCCTCACCCGTCCCTGTGCCCTTGCGGTCTCCATCGGAGGGATTATAACAGTCCGGCTCCCCCGCCCCCGCTCACAGCCGCCCGGAGCGGAAGATGATGACGAGCACCACCGAGGCGAGCGCGATGGCGAGGCTGAAGCCCACGAAGCTCACGAGCGGCACCCCGATGTAGGGGACGGCGGGCCCCCCCAGCTCGAAGGCCCCGAGCACGGAGGAGCCGACGATCAGCGCCCCGGTCACCACCGCGAAGACGAGCCGGTTGGCGAGCACGTCCACCTCCCCGGCGAGGTTGTCCAGCCCCCGGTGGCGCAGCCGCACCTCGAGCTCGCCGTCGGCCAGCTCGGAGAGGAGCTGCCGGACCTGCTCGGGGTAGTCCTCGGCGTAGCGGGCGTACTCCAGCGCCCGCTCCTCCACCGCCTCCCGAAGGGCCTGCGGCCGGTAGCGCTCCACCAGCAGCCGCCGGGCGTAGGGCCGGGCCACCTCGTAGACGTTGAGGGTCGGGTCGATGGAGCGGGCTATCCCCTCCGCGGTCACCAGTGCCTTGGTCAGCAGCGGGAAGACCGGCGGCACCCGCAGCCGGTACCGCCTGGCCAGCGAGATGAGCTCGGAGAGAGCCTGACCGAGGGTCACCTCCCCCACCGAGAGCCCGGAGTACTTGTGCAGGAACTCCCCGATGTCCTGCACGAGGTCCGCCCGCACCTCTGGCGCGTACTGTACGCCGAGCTCCTCGAGCCCCACGAGCACAGCGGGCGCGTCGCGGTCTATAACCGCGACGAACAGCCGCCCCAGGGCGTCTATGTCCCCCCGGCTCAGGAAGCCCACCATCCCGAAGTCCAGGAGCGCGAGGTCACCCTCGGGGGTAAGGATGAGGTTGCCCGGGTGGGGGTCGCCGTGGAAGAAGCCGTGCTCAAAGGCCATCCGGAAGATGGCCTCCGCCCCCAGCTCGGCCACCCTCCGCCGCTCGGAGGGCCGCAGCAGCAGCGGCCGGATCGCGTAGAAGCGGGTACCCTCCACGTACTCCAGCGTGAGCACCCGGGAGGTGGAGAGCTCCGTGTAGACCGCCGGGATCTTCACCCGGCTCCCCGCGAAGTTGGCCCCGAACCGGCGGGCGTTCTCGGCCTCTGCGGTATAGTCGAGCTCGCGCCGGATCACACCCTCGAACTCCGCCACCAGCCCGCGCACATCCACGAAGATCCGCTCGCCGAACCTCCGGTCTATGAAGTCCGCGAGCTCGCGCATGAGCTTCAGGTCCGACTCCACCCGCGGGCGGGCCTCGGGCCGCTGCACCTTTATGGCCACCACCTCGCCGCCCCTGAGAACCGCCCGGTGCACCTGCCCGATGCTGGCCGACCCCAGTGGCTCGGGGTCGAAGATCTCGAAGAGCCGCTCCACCGGGGCCCCGAGCTCCTGCTCGACGATGCTCTGCGCCACGCCGGGCGGCATCGGGGCCACGGTGTCCTGCAGCTTCCGGAGCTCGGCGAGCACGCTCTCGGGCAGGATGTCCGACCGGGTGGAGAGGAGCTGGCCGAACTTCACGAAGGTGGGCCCGAGGTCGTCGAGCGCCCGGCGCAGCCGCGCCCCGAAGCTGGGGGCGAGCACCTCCTGCAGCCCGCGCTCCTCGCGCCGCTCCCTGCGGGCGTCGAAGACGAAGCCGAAACCGTGGCGGACGAGGACCCGCCCGATCTGGGCGAACCGCCGCAGGTTGCCGGACCTTCCGCCCATCTCCCCCGCGGCAGGCGCCGGTAGGCCGGGCTAGAGCCCCGGCGGGGTCTCGGGCCCCCCATGCGGCGGGCGGGGCTCGGTTTCGGGGCCGGTTACCCCGCCGGGACCGCCGGCCGAGGGAGGAGTAGGCGGGCGGCCCTCGGGCCGGCCCTCGAGCATCCGCACCCGGTGCTCGAGCTGCTCCACCCGGAAGAGTAGATCCTCGTAGTCCTCCCGGGTGGGGAGCCCCGCGCTCCTGAGCCCCTGCTGCACCGAGGAGTCGACCAGCGACCGGGCGCCGGAGGAGCGCTCCCGGGCGCGCCTGAGGCCCTGGTCCACCAGCGTCCTGCCCTCCTCGCGCTCGATGCGCCCCTGCTCGATCAGGCGCTCTACTATCTCTTCCACCTTGTCCCTGGTCGCCGCCGCAGCCCCTATCTGCAGCAGGATGAGGCGCTCCAGGGTCTCGCCGATCGTTCCGCGCATACGCAAAAACCTCCTCCGGTGAGGGCCACAGGCCACATGATATTACGCCACCTTAGGCCGTGCGGGCCGCAGAGCCAAGCTTCCCCGCCCGCCAGGCCTTGTACAGCGAGAGGATCGGCGAGGCTATAAAGATGGAGCTGTAGGTGCCCGCGATGATCCCGACCAGCAGGGCGAACGCGAAGTCGGTGAGCGTGGAGCGGCCGAAGATCAGGAGCGCCGTTATGGGGATGAGGGTGGAGACGGAGGTGTAGATGGAGCGCCGGATGACCTGCCGGATGGAGGTGTTGATGACCTCGTCGAAGCGCCGCCGGTTGTAGCCGACGCTCGGGGAGTTCTCCCGGATCCTGTCGAAGATGATGACGGTGTCGTAGAGCGAGTAGCCGAGCACCGTGAGCACCGCCACCACGGTCACCAGGTTGACCTCCCGGCCCACGATGGCGTAGAACCCCACGGTCATGAGGATGTCGTGCACCAGGGCGGCCATGGCCGCCAGAGCGAAGGCGAACTCGTAGCGGACGGTGATGAAGAAGACGATGATCAGGAGCGAGGCCGCCACCGCCTGGAGCGCCTGGTCACGCACCTGCTCCCCGAAGCTTGGGCTCACGCTGGTGACGCTGACCTCGGCCCCGAGCGCCTCCTGCATGGCCTGCTGCACCCGGTTGGTCTGCTGGCGCTCCAGCACGGGGGTGCGCACCTCGTAGCCGCTCTCGCCGAGCCGCTGTATCACGGCATCCTGGGCCACGGAGGGGGGCAGCCGGTCCCGCAGCTCGCCCTCGCTCAGCTGGCGGGAGGCGTCGGTCGCGGTGAACTGCACCCCGCCCCTGAAGTCTATGCCGAACTCCAGCCGGCCGAGGGCGATGGCCAGGATGCCCGCCGCGAGCAGGATGCCCGAGATGGCGAACCAGACCCTCCAGCCCCGGACGAAGTCCACCCTCCCGAACACCTAGCGGGCCCCCGCGAGGCTCTTCTTCGAGACCCCCATCATCGCCGGCGAGAGGTGTACGCCCCGGCTGGAGAGTAGCCCCAGCAAAGCCCGGGTGACCACCACCGCCGTGAACATGGAGAGCACCACACCGATCGCCAGGAGCACCGCAAAGCCCCGTACCTGGGCACTCGCCATGGCGAAGAGGATAAAGGCGGTGATCAGGGTGGTTATGTTGCCGTCCAGGATCGCCCGGAACCCCTTCTGGTAGCCCACCTGCACCGCGGTGCGCGGCGTCTTGCCCCGCCGCACCTCCTCCTTTATCCGCTCGAAGATCACGATGTTCGCGTCTGCCGCAACCCCGACGGAGAGCACGATCCCCGCGATCCCGGGCAGGGTAACGGTGATGGGTATGGCCACGATGAGCCCCCACAGCAAAAAGGCGTAGATGAGCAGGGCGAGCCCCGCCACGACCCCGAGCGCCCGGTAGATGGCGATGAGAAAGAGCAGCACGAGCCCGAAGCCGACGAGGGCGGCGATGAGACCGCTCTCGAGCGATTCGGTACCCAGGGTTGGCCCGATGGTCTCGACCGAGAGCACCCGCATGTTGACCGGCAGAGCCCCGGTCTGGAGCACGATCTCGAGCTCCCGCGCCTCCTGCTCGGGGAGCCCGGTGGGCGAGCTGGTGTTCTGGATGACGACCTGCCCGCCGGGGATGGGCTCGTCCACCAC
>JADDKG010000275.1 GCA_020253895.1 Rubrobacter sp. | reverse complement strand
GGCCGACTGCAGCAGGTTGTAGGCGATGAGCGGGAGCATGACGTTCAGCTCGAAGTTGCCGCTCTGCCCGCCGATGGCGACCGCGACGTCGTTGCCCATCACCTGGGCGCACACCTGGCAGGCGCTCTCGGCGATCACCGGGTTCACCTTGCCCGGCATGATGGAGGAGCCAGGCTGCACCTCGGGGAGGGCCAGCTCGCCGATGCCGGCCCTGGGGCCGCTGCCCATCCAGCGGACGTCGTTGGAGATCTTCATGATGCTCGCCGCAACGGTCCGCAGGGCCCCGCTGGCGAACACCGCGGCGTCCATGGCGCTCTGGGCCTGGAAGTGGTTGTCCGTCTCGCGGATCTCGACCCCGAAGCGCCGGGACAGGCGCTCGCAGACCCTCCGGGCGAACTCCGGGTGGGTGTTAACCCCGGTGCCCACCGCAGTGCCTCCGAGTGCGACCTCCGAGAGATCTTCGGCGGCCTTCTCCAGGCGCCGCAGGCCGCGCTCTACCTGTCCGGCATACCCGGTGAACTCCTGCCCAAGCCTGATGGGGGTGGCGTCCTGCAGGTGGGTGCGGCCGGTCTTGATCACGCCGTCGAACTCCCTAGCCTTCTCCTCCAGCGCCCGCCGCATACCCTCCAGCGCCGGGAACAGGTCCTCCTTGAAGGAGATGAGGACCGAGAGGTGTATGGCCGTCGGGATCACATCGTTCGAAGATTGGCCCTTGTTGACGTGGTCGTTGGGGTGGACGGGGTCGCGCGAGCCGACCTCTCCGCCCAGGAGCTGGATGGCCCTGTTGGCTATGACCTCGTTGGCGTTCATGTTGGTGGAGGTCCCGCTCCCGGTCTGGAAGACGTCCACCACGAAGTGCTCGTCGAGCCTTCCCTCGACCACCTCCTCGGCCGCCCGGACGATGGCGTCCTTGATCCTCTCGTCCAGCAGGCCGAGCTCGCAGTTTACTACCGCGGCCTCCAGCTTTATGGCGCCGAGAGCCTGTATAAACCGCCGGGGGAACCGCAGGCCGCTTATGGGAAAGTTCTCCACCGCCCGCTGGGTCTGGGCCCCATACAGCGCCTCCTGCGGGACCCGGACCTCCCCCATGGAGTCCCGCTCCGTCCTGTACCCTCGGGTCATCCGCACCCTCCCATGAGTTCGTCATATAATCGGCCGTATAAAACAGGTCGCATTATACGGGAGGAGGTTTAGCTTGGGTTCTTCCCGGCACACCACGCTGAGGCACGCGCTGAAGGAGTGGGCGGTGGCCGTCCGGGCCCTGGAGCGGGGAGAGACGGCGCTGGTGATCCGCAAGGGCGGCATCCGGGAGAAGGCCTTCGCCGTGCCCCGGCGGCGCTTCCTGCTGCTGCCGGGCTACGAGCACCAGCGCCCGGAGCTCATAAAGCCCGGCTTCCGCAAACTCATGGAGGGCCTCTCCGGCCTCGACGACACCGGGCCGCTGCGTTTTACCTCCCTCGCCGAGGTGCACGCGGCCTACGAGATCTCCGAGCCGGAGTCCCTAGAGGCCATCGAGCCCTATCACATGTGGACCCGGGAGTACGCCGAGAGCCGCTTCCGGTGGCGCCCGAAGAAGCCGCTCACGGTCCTTCTGCTGAGGACCTACCTGCTACCCGAGCCCGTCGAGCTACCCTACCGCGACGCCTACGGGGGCTGCAAGTCCTGGATCGAGCTGGAGGAGGTCCCGGTCGACGGGGCACGCCCCGCGCTGGACGACGAGGCGTTCGGGCGGCTCGCGGACCCCGCGCTGCGGGCGCTCCGGGACCTCGAGCCCGCCCCGGTGGGGGGTTAGGAGAGCCGCGTTGAGCCAGGTGGCTTTCTCGGCCCTCCTCATCCTCCTGGTCCTCCTCGCCACCCTCTACACCATCTACGCTGGGAATAGGGACCTGATCCGGGCCCGCGCCTGGGGGGAGCTCACCCGGCGGGCGCTGCCCTTCTTGGCGCTGCTGGTCATGGCCTCTACGGTGCTCTTCGTCCGGAATTTGCAGCAGGGCTGGGTGATGCTGGCCTGGTTCGCCGTCTTCGGCATCCTCATAGTCCTCTCCAGCGTGCTCTCCGTCCCGGCGGAGGAACGGAAGGCGGGCCGCGCCTTCCGGCGCGGGGACTACGCGACCGCCGCCGACCTCTACCGCGAGCTGGTACGGAAGCGTCCTCTGGCCCGCAACTACGCCTTCCTGGGCGCTGCGCTCGGGGCCTTGGGGCGGCTGGAGGAGTCGGTTGAGGCCTCGACCGAGGCCATAAACCGGGACCCCGAATACGGGCTGGCCTACTACAACCGGGCGCTGGTCCTCCGGCAGCTCCGGAAAAAGAGCCGGGCGCGGAAGGACCTGGAGCGGGCGCTCGAGGCCGACCTCCCCCGCCGGTTCAGGTCCGCCGTCCGCAAGCAGCTCGAAGAGCTGCGATGACCCTCCTCTACTCCACGCTCGCCGCCCTCGCCGTCCTGGGGGTGTTCGTCGTCCTGATCTGGCGCCAGAACCGCGACCTGCTGCGGGCCCGGGCCTACCGGGAGTTCTTCCTCCGCCTGATCCCGCCACTCTCCACCGCCGTCTTTGTGGTGGGGCTCCCGCTGGTTCTGCGGCTGGCGACCGTG
The DNA here is from genome assembly GCA_020253895.1 of Rubrobacter sp. GTDB lineage: Bacteria > Actinomycetota > Rubrobacteria > Rubrobacterales > Rubrobacteraceae > Rubrobacter_B. Next base: position 1,522 of record JADDKG010000275.1, on the reverse strand, counting down.
GAGAACTACGGCGCGGTGCTGCTGGCCTATCTGGCGGGAGCCGCCGTGCTGACCGCCATCATCTCCCGCTCGGTGGCCCCGGAGGAGCGGCGGGCGGTCGCCGCCTTCCGGAAGGGGGAGTACGAGAAGGCCGCAGCACTCTACGAGGAGCTCATCTCCCGCCGTCCCCTGGCCCGCTACTACTCGGCGCTCGCCGCCTGCATGGACGCCGCAGGGAACCCCCACGCCGCCCTGGAGGCCGCAGAGCACGCCATAAAGCGGGACCCGAAGCTGGGCATCGCCTACTACAACCGGGCCTCGGCGCTGGCGGCCCTGGGCGAGCGGCGACGCGCGAGGTCCGACCTGGAGATGGTCTTCCGCACGGACTCCAACCGGCGCCTCCGCCGGGCCGCCGAGGAAGCCTTAAGAAGCCTGGAGGAGAAGGGCTAGGGGCCCTCCCGGGCGGCGGTCAGTTCCGCCCCTGCCGGTCCTCCCGGCGCTCCCCGGCGGAGGAGGTTTGCTCCTGTTCCTTGCGGGTGGCCTCCTCCCTCTCCAGCGCCTCCGGCTCGAGGTCCAGCCGGTCCAGAAGCTCCCTGCGCCACCTGCGGCGGCGCTCCTGTTCGCGCAGCTCGATCCAGTCGATCATCGCTCTACACGCCCCTTTCACCCACGCTTGGCACCAAGATTATATTCCCGCGGAGCGGACCTCTATGTCCCCCCCGCGCACCCGGACCTCGTAGCGGGGCTGGGGGAAGACCGCCGGGCCGTCTATGACCTTCCCGGAGCACAGCTCGAAGCGCGAGCCGTGCAGGGGGCAGACCACGGTGTCTCCCTCCCGCTTCCCCTCCTCCAGCGCGCCGCCGAGGTGCCCGCACACGGCGGAGATGGCGCACAGCTCTCCCCGGGAGGAGCGCGCGAGGAGGATCTCCGCCCCATCGGCCGAGACCCGGCGCATCCCGTCCGAGGGCAGCTCCGACTCCTTCAGCACCGGGACGAAGTCCTCCGGCCCCTCCTGCTCCCTCAGGGCGTTGCGGTTCACCCGGAGCCCGTGGCCGTAGGAGAGCTCGCCTCCCAGGTGCGCGCCTATCCCGGCGAGGGTGTAGCCGGCCAGGAAGGCGGCCCGCCCGGCGTTCCTGCGACCCGCTGCCCGCAGCCCCAGCGAGGCGGCCGCGAGGGCCAGCCCGGCGGCGTTGAACAGCCCGTGGGCGGCCCCCATCCTCCGGGAGCTGCCCATGAGGTATCGCCAGTCCGAGAGCCCGGCCACCGCCGCCGCGAGCCCTCCCAGCAGCCCGAAGGCCAGGCTGGCGTCGGCCGCGTTGCGCGCCGCCCGGCCGCCGGAGAGCAGGTCCAGCCCGTCGAAGACCAGCGTGGAGGTCCAGGAGCCCACCGGCACGTCTGTAAGCACCGGGTGCAGCGGCACCTCCATCCACGTCCCGTCGAGGATGTTCCGCACCGGCCTCCCCCCGGCCTCCACCGCCTCCCGCACCCGCGGCTGGACCGCATCCGAGATGCTGTCGAGAAAGGGCATCGCCTCGACGATGCG